>JAAYBE010000221.1 GCA_012719015.1 Actinomycetota bacterium | reverse complement strand
GACCAGGAGGCGATCGCCGACATCCTGCCGGTGGGCTGCGAGCGTGCCGTGCAGCAGGAGCGGCGCGGGACCGGCGACGCCGTCCGCGCCGGCCTGGAGCCGCTCGAGAGGTTCCGGGGCGACGTCATGGTGCTGTACGGCGACGTGCCGCTGGTGCACGCCGGCTTCGTGGCCGCCCTGCACCGGCGGCATCTGGAGGCGGAGGCGGCGGCGACGCTCACCACCAGCGAGCTCGCCGACCCGGAGCATTACGGCCGCATCGTGCGGGACGACGACGGCGGCGTCGTGCGCATCGTCGAGTACCGCGACGCCACGCCGCAGGAGCGCGCCGTCCACGAGATCAACGTGGGCCTGTACGTGTTCCGTGCCGACGCGCTGCGTCCGGCCCTGGGCCGGCTCACGAGCGACAACGACCAGGGCGAGTTGTACCTCACCGACGTCGTCCATCTGCTGCTGGCCGACGGCCACACGGTGGCCAGCTTCCGCAGCGACGACGAGGAGATGTGCAGGGGCGTCAACTCCCGCGTCGAGCTCGCGGCGGTCAACGCCGCCATGCGACGGCGACTGGTCGAGCGTCTCATGCTCGCGGGGGTCACGGTCGAAGATCCGGCCACCACCTACGTGGACTACGGCGTCGAGGTCGGTCGCGACACGGTCCTCCGCGCCGGCACGCACCTGCTCGGCCGGACGACCGTCGGTGCGGCCTGCGAGGTGGGTCCGCACAGCTTCCTGCGCGACGCCTTCGTGGGCGACCGCGCCCGCGTGGTCAGTTCGCATCTCCACGAGTGTGTCGTCGGCTCCGGCTGCAGCGTCGGTCCCTTCGCGCACATCCGCCGCAACACCGTGCTCGCCGAGGGAGCGCGCGCCGGCACCTTCGTCGAGATCAAGAACAGCCGCATCGGCGAGCGCAGCCGTGTGCCGCATCTGAGCTACGTGGGCGACGCCGTGGTGGGGCAGGACACCAACATCGCGGCCGGCAACATCACCGCCAACTACGACGGCTACGAGAAGCACGCCACCACCATCGGCGACCGCGTGCGCACGGGCAGCGACACGGTGATCGTCGCTCCGGTGAATCTCGGCGACGACTGCGTCACGGCGGCCGGGTCGGTCATCACGCGCGACGTGCCGCCGGGGGCACTCGCGGTCACGCGCGAGGAGCAGAAGAACGTCGAGGGCTACGCGGCGCGCCGCGTAGCCGAGCGCCGTACGGCGCCGCCGTCCTGAGCGGCGGCCGGGCGGCGCGGGCTTTGGTAGAATCACGGTTCGGCCGGCGGGCGACACGGAAGAGAGGCGTACGGTGGCGGACAGCACCTGCTGCGTGACCACGCCGCGCAAGCGGCTCATGATCTTCTCGGGGCGCAGCAACCCCGCCCTGGCGGCGAGGATCGCCGACAAGCTCGATGTGCGGCTCGGCAGCGTCGAGCTCAAGACCTTCTCCAACGGCGAGATCTACGCGCGCTACGGCGAGAACGTCAGGGGCGCCGACATGTTCATCGTCCAGTCTCCGTCCGACGACATCAACTCGGAGCTCATGGAGCTCTTCATCATGATCCAGGCGGCGCAGCTCGCCTCGGCCAAGCGCATCACCGCCGTCATGCCGTACTACCCCTACTCGCGTCAGGACAAGAAGAGCGCGGCCCGCGAACCCATCTCCGCGCGCCTCGTCGCCACCCTGCTCGAGGCCTCCAAGGTCGACCGTGTGCTGTCGATGGACCTGCACCAGGGCCAGATCCAGGGCTTCTTCGAGATCCCGGTCGACCACATGACCGCCGTGCCCATGCTGGCCGACTACTTCCGCTACAAGGACTTCGGCGGCGCGCCGCTCGTGGCTGTCTCGGCCGACGCCGGCGGCGTCAAGCTCGCCAAGCGGTTCATCAACCGCGTGCCCGGCTGTGACCTCGCCGTGCTCACCAAGATGCGCCCGGAGCACAACGTCGCCGCGACCATGCACTTCATCGGCGACGTGCGCGACAAGATCGCGATCATCGTGGACGACATGATCGACACCGCCGGGTCCATCACCAGCGCCATCGACACGCTCTACGAGCAGGGCGCCCGGGAGGTCTATGTGACCGCCACGCACGGCCTCTTCAGCGGCCCTGCCTTCGATCGTATCCGCGCCTCGGCGGTCAAGGAGGTCGTGGTCACCGACACGGTGCACGTCGAGGCCGGCGACTGCGAGAAGGTCAAGGTGCTGTCCGTGGCCGATATCCTCGCCCGCACCATCCGCAACGTGTTCGACGACGAGTCGGTGAGCGAGATCTTCGCCGGCGACAACCAGCTGTTCTAGGAGACACCCGCATGGAAAACGTCAGCATCGTCGTGCACAAACGCGACGCCACCGGGACCCGCGCCGCCAAGCGGCTGCGCAAGTCCGGCCTCATCCCGGGCGTGCTCTACGGGCACGGCAAGCCGGCCACGCACATCGCCGTGGAGCCGAACGTGCTGCGCGACGCCCTCGGCACCTCCGCCGGCATGCACGCCGTGCTGGACGTCAAGCTCGAGGGCCAGAAGCGCGGCCACAAGGCCATCATCAAGGAGCTCGCGCTCGACAAGGTGAAGCACACCGTCATCCACGTCGATCTCGAGGAAGTGCGACTGGACGAGACGATCGAGACCCGGGTGGCCGTCCACTTCGAGGGCGAGTCCAAGGGCGTCAAGGCCGGCGGCGTACTCGACGAGTCGATCCGCGAGGTCACCGTCAAGGGCGTCGTGACGCGGATCCCCGAGCACCTCGTCCTCGACATCACCGAGCTGGACGTGAACGGCACGCTCAAGGTCGCCGACCTGCAGGTGCCGCACGGCCTCGAGATCCTGGACGACCCCGAGGAGGTCCTCTGCTCGGTGCTGCCGCCACGCAAGGCCGCCGAAGAGGCGGTCGAGGGCGAGGAGGGCGTCGAGCCGGTCCCCGAGGCGGCTCCCGCCGAGCCCGAGCTGGTGGGCAGGAAGGAGACCGGGGAGGAGGCCTGACCGTCCTTCGGCGGGCGGCCTGAAAGGGGGCCCACGTGGCGCTGTTCCGCCCCTCGCCGCACGTGGAGCGCCTCGTCGTCGGTCTGGGCAACCCCGGGTCTGCGTACGAGGGCACCCCGCACAACATCGGGTACCGCGTCGTCGAGGAGCTCGCCCGGCGGCACGGGTTCCCGCGCGCACGGCGCGGGTTCGACGGGCGCGTCGCCGAGGGCTCCGTCCGCGGTCGTGCCGTGCTGCTGCTGCAGCCGACCACCTTCATGAACGACTCCGGCCGGAGTGTCGCCGCCGCCGTGCGCGCCCTCAAGCTGCCGCTGGGCGGCGTGCTGGTCGCCCACGACCATATCGACCTGCAGTTCGGTCGGCTGCGGCTCATGGAGGGCGGCGGCAGTGGGGGGCACAACGGCCTCAGGAGCATCACCGGCCTCCTCGGGCCGGGCTACGTCCGCCTGAGGATCGGGGTGGACCGGCCGCCGAGCACGGACCCCGACGTGGTGGCCGACTACGTGCTCAGCCCGTTCCGCGAGAGTCGAGCCGAGGTCGACGGACTCGTCGCGGCCGCCGCCGACGCCGTGGAGCTATGGCTGGACGCCGGGCTTGAGGGCGCCGCCAACGCCGTGAACCGGCTCGGCGGCTGACACCGAGTGCTGGCGGAGCACCGGCGTCGCCGCCAGCACGGGCGCCCCCGGCAGCGATGCCTTGGCGAGCGCCACGACGATCTTGTCCTGGGCCCTGGTGGTCCGCCACCAGTCGATCGACCCCCCGTTCATGAGGATCGCGAACGCGACCAGGTGGTCGTTCGCGCTGGTGACGTACCCGGAGAGGCAGCTGGCGATGTCCAGGGTGCCCGTCTTGGCGCGGGCGTTGCCCGCCGCCGCGGTGCCGCGCATGCGGTCGTGCAGGGAGCCGTCCCTGCCGGCGACCGCCAGCGAGCCGTAGAAGTCGGCGAAGTCGTCGCGCTGACGCATGGCTCCGAGGAGGACGGCGAGTCCCTCGGCGGTCAAGCGGTTGCCGTAGCTCAGCCCGGAGCCGTCCTGGATGACGCAGCCGCGCGCGTCGGCGCCGACGAGCCGCAGCGCCTCCCGGTCCGCCTCGGTCCCGGCTGCGGTGCTGCCCTCGTCGTAGAGGTCCTTGCCGAGGCCCTTGACGATCATCTCGGCGAAGAAGTTGTCGCTCTCCTTGTTCATGTGCCGCACGACGGCGCGCAGCCTGGCCGAGTACTGCCGGCCCACGAAGCGGCTCGTCTCCGGCACGGCCGCGGTACCCGGTGCGCCGCGGACCTTGATCCCGGCCTTGCGCAGCGCCTGGGTCATCAATCGGGCGGCGTGGGTGGTCGGAGCCGCCACGCGGTTGCCGTTGTCGAGCCCCTGATTGCCCGAGAGGGCCGAGAGCGGTCCGCATTCGAGCTGGAGCCCCGGCTTCCACGTCGGCACGGTCTTGAGCTTGTCGAACCAGGAGGCGTCGCCGAGCACTCTGCCCTCGATCCTGCGCACGCCGT
>JAAYBE010000220.1 GCA_012719015.1 Actinomycetota bacterium | reverse complement strand
TGCGCACCCCGTTCTGACGGACGGACTCGACGCCCTTGGCGCGGGCGGCCTCGCGCAGCTCGCGCACCGGCACGTTGCGCTCGATCATCTCGCCCAGCTCCTCGTCCAGGGTGAGCACCTCGTAGAGGCCCACGCGCCCCAGGTAGCCGGTACCGAAACAGCGCGTGCAGCCCACGGCGTCGTAGACCCTCATCTGCCGGCGCGGCGCCTCGCCGAGGCCGAGCTTCTCCCACGCGGCCGCGCGGACGGTCCTCCGTTTGCGGCACTGCGGACAGAGGCGTCGCACGAGCCGCTGTGAGACCACGCAGGTGAAGGCGGCGGCGACCAGGTACGGCGGCAGGCCGATCTCCACCAGGCGGCGGACGGTCGAGGCGGCGTCGCGGGTGTGCAGCGTGGAGAACACGAGGTGACCGGTGATCGCCGCCTCGGCCGCCATCCGCGCCGTCTCGGCGTCCCTGATCTCCCCCACCATGATCATGTCCGGGTCGCTGCGCAGCAGGGTGCGCAGCAGGCTTGCGAAGTCGAGGCCGATCGCCGCCTTGACCTCGCTCTGCATGACGCCCTCCAGCTTGCGCTCGATGGGGTCCTCGACGGTGTAGATCTTGCTCTCCGGCGACTTGACCAGCTCGAGCGTCGTGTAGAGGGTGGTCGACTTGCCGCAGCCCGTCGGCCCGCAGATCAGGATGCCGCCCTCCGGCCGGCGCACGGCCTCCTCGAAACGCTCCAGGGAGGCCCCGGTGAGGCCGAGGGAGTCGAGCGTCGGCGGCAACGGCGAGACCTCGAGGATGCGGATCGAGATGTTCTCGCCGTGCAACGTCGGGATGGACGCGAGGCGCAGGTCGACGGCGTCGCCCTGGGCGGTCTCGAAGGAGGTGCGCCCGTCCTGGGGCAGCCGCCGCTCGGCGATGTCCATGTTGCCCATGATCTTGATGCGGCTGACGATGCCGGCCTGGACCTCGCTGGGGTACTCGCGCAGCTTGTGCAGCACGCCGTCTATGCGGCAGCGCACGTGCAGGCCGCCCGCGTGCGGCTCCACATGGATGTCGGAGGCCTTCATGCTCACCGCGTCGGAGATCAGGCTGTCGACGATCTCGATGATCGAGGCGTCGTGGGCCAGGGCGGCCTCGTCGGCGACCGGTGTGTCGTTCTCGTCGCCGAGCTCACGCAGCTTCCCCCTCGTGTTGAAGAAGGTCGCGCAGGCCTCCTCGAACGCGGTCTCGGTGCAGATCGCGGCGCGGACGTTGCGCTTGGTGCGCAGCCTGACCTCGTCGAGCGCGACGATGTCGAGCGGGTCGGTCATCGCCAGCGTCAGGGTCCCGTCCTCCTCCAGCGAGAGCGGGAGCACGCGCCGGTTGAGCATGAAGTCGCGCGGCAGCAGGCCGAGGATCTCCGGCGTGAAGTAGACCTGGTCGAGGTCCGCGACCTCGAGGCGCAACTGCTCCGCCAGGGCGTCGACCAGATCCTGCTCGGAGACGAGCCCCTCGCGCACCAGGACCTCGCCGAGCCGCCGGCGGTCCAGCTGCTGACGGGCGAGGGCGGCCTCGATCTGGTGCTGGGTGACAAGACCGTCGGCGACCAGGAGGGCGCCGAGTCTGCGACGGCCACCGGGGATCGCCGTCAAAGCGGGGGTCTGCAGGCTGGCCTCCATACCGCACTCACCTTCCTGCCGCCGGAGTGAGGCCTCCGGCCGCGGATCCGACGCATGGCCCACGCCCATCCTCCGTCGCCCGCTGCGGGCGTCCTCGATGAGCGGTCTCCTCTGTGCGCATGCATCGACAGCGGTCGCGCAGGTGGGACCCCCCGCTAGACGGATGTACCTGGCCCTGGGGCCTGAAATCGGCCCGGCCGCCGGCGCGGTCAGGCGGGGCGAGCTCCGCGACTCGCCCGGCGCGCCTCCTCGAGCTGCTCGAGCGTGGGGATGCCGCGGTTGCCCAGCTGGGTGACCTTGAGACCCGCCGACCAGGCGGCGAGCGCGAAGCGCTCGGCCGGCGGACGGCCGGCG
>JAAYBE010000219.1 GCA_012719015.1 Actinomycetota bacterium | reverse complement strand
TCGAGCGGAAGGTCGGCGGGCACGCGCTGCAGGTATTCGCCCAGCCGCTCCAGGTCACGCGCCGCAAGCCGGCTCACGATCTCCCGCTTGCCGGCGAAGTAGCGGTACAGGGACGCGGCGCTCGCGAAGCCCGCCCGCACCGCGAGCTCGTTCAGGTTCAGCTCGTCGACGCCCCGCTCCGTGACCAGTTCCGCCGCCGCATCGAGGATCTCGTCCCTGGTACGGGCGCGCAGCGCGGCGCGGCGGCCGCCCGGAACGTCGGCGCCCCGGGACCCGCCCGAGGAGCACTCCCGGTTCCCACTCATATCCCGCCGCCGAGCTCGAATCCGGGCGTCGGCAGAACCGATGGAGGGCCAGGGGGCCGGACCGGCCCGGCGCCGGCCGGGGTCACGGCCGCCGGCGCCTTGCCCTCGATCTCGATGCGCGGCAGCCACTCCAGCCGGCGCGGCAGCCACCAGTACCTGTCGCCGATCAACGCGATCATCGCCGGTGCCACGACCACCCGCACCACGAACGCGTCCAGCAGCACGGCGATCGCGAGGCCGAACCCGAGTTCCTGCAGCACCACCATCTGTCCGCTCCCCATGCCGATGAAGACGGCGATCATGATCAGCGCCGCGCCGGTGATGATGCCGGCCGTGGACTGTACGCCGAACACCACCGACTCCATGCTCTCCCCGGTCTCGTACCAGCGCTCGCGGATGCGGCTGAGCAGGAAGACCTGGTAGTCCATGCTCAGCCCGAAGAGCACGCAGAACATGAGCAACGGCACCCAGCTCTCGATCGACTCGACGGTGATCAGCCCGGGTATCACGTCGCCCCAGCCGTGCTGGAACACCAGCGTCAGGGCGCCGTAGGCGGCCCCGACGGAGAGCAGGTTCATCACGATCGCGGTGACGGCCACGAGCAGTGAGCGGAAGGCGAGCAACAACAGGACGAAGCTCAGCGAGAGGACGACGCCGATGACGATGGGCATGTATCCGTCGGTCATGTCCGTCGAGTCCATCTGCGCGGCGGTGTCGCCGCCCACGTACACGGCCGCCCCCGTACCGTCGAAGGAGGCCGGGACCAGCGTCTCGCGCAGGTCGCGGATGGCCGCCCTGGCCTCCTCGGACTGCGCGTCGGTGTCCAGGACCATCTGCAGCACGGCCAGCGATCCGTCCGCATCCATGGAGAGGCCGGTCACCGTGAACCGGCCGTCGTCCTCGAGCCGGTCGACGAAGCCCTCCAGGGCACGCCGCACCCCGGCGTCGGCGACGTCTCCGTCGACGACCACCAGCGTGGGCTCGCTCATGCCGGCCGCGAAGTCACGTTTGAGCATGTCGAGCCCCCGCTTCGACATGTACGTCGTCGGGAACGTGTCGGCGCTGAAACCGCCGGTCCGCATGGTGAGCAGCGGCGCCGCGAGCGCCAGGAGGAGAAGCACCCCGAGGGTCAGGCTGACGACCGGACGGCGCATCACGCGCCGGGCCGTCCTGCCCCACCACCCATGCTCGCCGCGGGTGCGTCCGGAGCGGTCCAGCCACGGCACCTTGAGCGCATCGATCCTGTCGCCGAGCAACGCCAGGAAGGCCGGCAGCAGCGTGAGCGCCGCCGCCACCGCCGTGAAGACGGCGCTCATCGCCCCGATCCCCAGGCTGACGAAGATCGACAACGGCACGATGAGCATGCCGACCAGCGCCAGCACCACGGTCATCCCGCTGAAGAACACGGCGTTGGACGCGGTCGCCGACGCCGCTGCGATCGCCGCCGTCTTGTCGAGGCCGCCCCGACGCTCCTCCCGGTAACGCGAGACGATGAACAGCGAGTAGTCGATGCCGACCGCGAGCCCGACCGCGGTGAGGACGTTGAGCGCGAACACGGAGAGCTCGAAGACCTGCCCGATCAGCACGGTGATCGCCAGGGCGACGACGATGGAGAAGATGCTGAGCACGAGCGGCAGCCCGGCGGCGACCAGGGCGCCGAACACCAACACGAGGATGACCAGTGCGACGGGGACCCCGATCATCTCGCCGCGGAGCAGGTCCCTGCGGGCGAGGTTCTGGGCGTCGAGGGACGCCGTCGCGGCGCCGGTGAGGGCCACCTCGAACTGCGGCGAGACATCGGCCTCCTCGACGATCGCGTACACGCCGTCCACATGGTTCATCGACTCGTCGATCCCGGTGCTCAGTTCGACCTTGAGCAGGGTGGTGTGGCGGTCGTCCGACGTGAGGCCGTCGCGGACCTTGGCCGGGATCCCCTGGTCGTACCGGCTGAGCACGCCGACGACGTCCGTCGCGGGAAGCCCGGCGAGCCGGTCGCGCAGACGCAGTACTTCGGCCTTGAACGCCGCGTCGTCTACCGTCAGCGTCGGGCTGTGGACCACCACGATCTCGTTGTCGTGATTGCTGAGCGTGCCGACCGGCTTGAGGGCCTTCTCGAGCTCGGCGGCGCCGCTCGAGGCATCGGCGAGCCCCTCGCTCAGCCTGGACACGCCGGCGCTGAGACGCCTGGACCCACCGGCCACCCGGCCGGCGCCGGCGGCCGCGCCGCTCACACCGGAGGCGACCCTGCTCGACCCCGCGGCCAGCCGCTGCTGCCCTGCGGAGAGCCGGCGCGACCCCGCCGCAGCGGAGCCGGCTCCGCGCGCGAGCGCCTGCCCCCCCGAGGCCAATGCACCCATGCTCTGATCGAGTCGCGCCGCGCCGGCGGCGCTGCGGGCGAGTCCGGCGCTGAGCCCTCCCGCGCCGGCGGACAGACGCGCCGCGCCGGCGGCGAGCGCGTCGGCGCCGGCGGCCACGGAGGAGACGCCGCCGCTCGCCGACCGCAGGCCGGCTGCCAGCCCCGTCGTGCCCGCCGACAGCTGACCGGACAGGCCGATGATCTGCTGGAACACCGGGTCCTGGGCGGCCTCAGGATGCGTCTGGACGTATGCGGCGACGACCTGCTCGAGCGTGGACGCACCTCCGGCGATCTGCTCGGCGGACGCGGCCGCCTTGTCGACGCCCTGGGCGGCGCTCCGCGCGCCGGCGGCCAGGTCCTTGGCGCCTCCGGCCAGCCTCCCGGCGCCGGAGGCAACTTCGGAGCCGCCGGCGGACAACCGCGCCAGTCCGCCGCTGAGACTCCCCGTCGCACCGCCGACCTGCCGCAGCCCCGAGCTCAGACCGTCCGCGCCCCGGGCGACGCCACTGAGGCCGCGGCTCAGCTGAGCGGCGCCGGCGCCGACAGAGCGCGTCCCTCGGCTGAGCTCCCCGGCCCCCGACGCGAGCTTGCGCAGACCGCCCTGCAGCTCCTCCGCGCCGGACGACAGCTTCTTCGAACCCTTGGCCAGCCTCCGGGCGCCGGAGCCGGCGCCGTCGAGGCCGTCGACCAGGTCGCGCACAGCCGACCCCGCCTGGGCCACCAGGCTGCCACCGCCGCCGCCGCGCTGCTGGATCAGGTCCGCGGCCTTCTTGGAGTCCGGATCGTTGAGGAACCGGACCGACGAGGTGAACACGTCGCCCATGGTCAGGTACACGGCCCCGCACACCGCCAGGGCGACCAGCCAGACGCCGATGGTCCACCAGGGATGTCGCGCGCAGACGAGGGCGAGCCGCTGCGTGAAGCCGGCCCGGCGTGGCTCGCCGTTCATACC
>JAAYBE010000218.1 GCA_012719015.1 Actinomycetota bacterium | reverse complement strand
TGCCGCCGCGGATGCGGCGCAGCGCCATGCGGGAGGCGGACAGCACGTCGGCGCCCTCGATGTCGACATGTCCGCCCGCGATCCTGGCCCCACGGCGCTGGTAGGCGAGGAGGGAGGTCGCCGCGGTGGTCTTGCCGGAGGCCGACTCCCCGACGAGCCCGAGCACCTCACCCCGGTGGATGGCGAAGCTGACGTCGTCGTCGATCTCGATCCCGGACGGATCCAGGACGATGCGCAGGTCCCGGACGCTGAGCACGATGTCGGAGGTCGTCGCGTTCATGTCACCGCCGTGTCCCTGTCGATGCCCATCATGGCGCGAGCGAGACCGTCGGCCATGAGGTTCGTGCTGACCGTCAGTGCGCCGATGAGCACCACCGGCGCGACCACGGCCCAGGGCTGCACCGTGATGCCGATGCGGTTCTCGTTGATCATGAGGCCCCAGTCCGCGGCCGGAGGCTGGATGCCGAACCCGAGGAACGACAATCCCGCGATCATGATGATCGAGTACGTCAGGCGCAGGCCGAACTCGACCAGCAACGGGCTGCTGATGTTGGGCAGCACCTCGAACAGGAGGATCTTGCGCTTCGGCACACCCACGGCCACCGCGGCACGCACGAAGTCGCGACCTGCCAGCTCGACCGTCGCGGCCCGCGTGACACGGGCGATGCGCGGCATGTGCGAGATGCCGACCATCAGCACGATCAGCCAGAGCCGCGGCCCGAGGATCGACACGAACAGCATCGCCAGCACGATGGAGGGGAAGGCGAGGACGACGTCCAGCATGCGCATGATCGTCTCGTCCAGCCAACGCCGCGCATATCCGGAGACGAGCCCGAGGCTGACCCCGAGCACGATCCCGATCAGGGTCGCGGCGATCCCGAGGGAGAGGACGCTCAGCCCGCCGTGCAACACGCGCGTGAGCACGTCCCGGCCGAGGAAGTCGGTCCCGAACCAGTAGCCGGCCGCCGGCACGGAGAACGGCGGCCCCACGAACTCGTCCGGCTCGTACGGAGCCACGAAGCGGCCGAACACGGCGATCGCGAAGAGCGCGGCGAACGCCGCGACCCCCACCTTCGTACGGCGCAGGCTCCAGGCCCCGATGGCCGTCTGCACCCACTCCCGTCGGCTCTTGGCCTCCAGCGGGACGTCGCCGAGCGGCTCCATGGGCTCGAGCGTCTCGACCGGCTGGAGAGGGCTGAGGCTTGCGTCGTCCTTGCCGCTCATCGCAGACCCGTGCGCAGTCGTGGGCTGATCAGGATGGTGAGGATGTCGGCGATCAGGTTGAGCACCACATAGACGGCGGCGACCAGCAGGACGAGCGCCTGCACGACGGGCATGTCACGGTTCGCCACCGCGTCGACCAGCGCGGACCCGATGCCCGGGAAGCCGAACAGGTACTCCACCGTGACGATGCCGCCGGCCAGCCAGGCGATGTTGATGGCGATCACCTGGATGGTGGGCACGATCGCGTTGGGTAGCGCGTGATGCCACAGCACCCTGGACTCGGAGATGCCCTTGAGACGCGCCATCATGACGTACTCGCTCTCCAGCACCTCGACCGTGGAGGCGCGCAGCATGCGGCTCACGTACGGGATGACGGCGAGGACCAGGGTCGCCACGGGCAGGACGAACAGCCACATCTGCTGCGTCAACGGGACCAGCGCGTTGATGTTGGAGACCGACGGCAGCCACTTGAACACCGCCGTCGCGAAGATCAGGACCAGCACGATGCCGATCACGAACTCGGGCAGCGCCGCGAGAGAGAGGTTGCCGAGGTTGACCACGTTGTCGAAGCGGGAGTCGCGCCAGATGGCGCTTGTGGCGCCGAGGACGATGGAGATCGGGATGCTGACCAGGGCGGCGAGGAAGACGAGCATGGCGGAGTTGGCCACGCGGCTGCCCAGCAGCGTCGTCACCTTCTGGCCCCCGCCGACCAGCGACGTGCCGAAGTCGCCCGTCGCCACGCCGGCCAGCCATGACGTGTACTGGGTGAGCATGGGCCGGTCGAGGCCGAGCTCTTCGCGCAGCGCCTCGTAGCGCGCCACGTTGGTCGCCTCCTTTCCGAGGATGGCGCGGGCGGCGTCGCCGGGCAGCCCCTGGGTGGCGATGAACACGACGATCGTCACGAGGAACAACGTGAGCAGGCCGAGGCCGAGGCGGATGAGGATCAGCTTCAGGAGAGGAGGCATGGGCGCTCCGATCCGGATGTCGACCGCCGCCGGGCGCCCCGACCGGGGGGTCGGGGCGCCCGGCGGCTCACGGCCGCGAGATCAGACGGTTCGGTCACACGAGGTACGCGAGCCGATACCTGGCGTTGTTGGCCGCCGATGCCAGCCCGGAGACGTCCGGGATCACGCCGGCGACCTTCGTGCTGTGCGCGTCCACCTGCTTGTCGAACGCGTAGATGATGTACCCGCCCTCGTTGTACTCGATCGTCGAGGCCTGGGTGATCAGTTCGTTCCGCTTCGCGTCGTCGACCGTCTTGAACGCCTCCTCGACGAGCGCCAGCCACTCCGGATGATCCCAGTGGGTCTCGTTGTAATAGGCGTCCGGCATCGAGCCCATACCTGCCTGCTCGAGATAACCGCGCGTGCCCCAGTTGTCCATCGCGAACTGGTACTTGAGGTACTCGTCGCCCCAGAAGACGTCGCCGGTGACGTTGTCCACCTTGACGTCGACGCCGACGCTCTTGGCCTGTCGCGCGAACACGGTGGCGGCGGCCGGCGCGCCCGGGCTGACCGACGTGGAAGTCGTCAGCTTGACGGTCAGGTTGTTGTCGTAACCGGCCTGCTTGAGCAGGGACTTGGCCTGCTCGAGATCCTGCTCGCGCTGGGGCAGGTCCGACGGATAACCGGGGTCGAACGGCGCGTACATGTCATTGCCGAGCCACTGCATGCCGCCGGAGCCCTGGGCCATCATCTGTTCGCGGTCCACGAGCAGACGGAAGGCCTGGCGCACCTTGACGTCGTTGAACGGCTTGATGTCGGTGCGCATGGTGAAGGGGATCCAGGACCCGGTCTTCGCCTCGAGCAGCACCATGCCGGCGCCCTCGGCCACGGTCCGTTGCGCACCCTCCAGCATCTGGCAGTAGTCCACCGCTCCGCCGAGGAGCGCGTTGAGCTGCGCCGTGGAGTCGGCGAACTCGATCATCTCGAGGGTGTCCACGTACGGACCGCCGTCCGCGCGCCAATAGTTGGGGTGCTTGGCGAGCACGCCCTTCTGGCCGGGGAGGAAGTCCTCGACCTTGAACGGGCCCGTCCCGATAGCGCCGTCGCCCCCCTTGGGATCGTAGCCCGTGGGCACGATCCCACAGGAGTAGACCGCCAGCGTCTCCGGGAAGATCGCGTTCGCCGTCTCGAGGACGAAGGTCACGGTGAGGTCGTCGACCTTCTTGATCCCGTCGGGGGTGAGCCCCCGCAACTGCGGCGCGGCGAGCCCCGGCTTCTTCGGGTCCAGGATGCGCTTGAAGGTGTACACCACGTCGTCCGCGGTGACGGACTTGCCGTCGTGGAACTCCAGGCCCGACTTGAGCTTGACGGTGTACTCCGTGCCGGTCGAGTTGGGCACGATCTCCTCGGCCAGCGCCATGCCGAGGACGCCCTGCGCGTCCTTCTCGAGGAGGGAGTCGTAGATGTTGAAACGCATCCCCATGACCGGGATCGTGAGCGCCGGTGCATGGACATCGAGGTCTTCCTTGGACGAACCCGCTGCGGTCGCCACCCGCAGCGTGCCGCCGGTCTTCGGCGCCCCTCCCGCCGGACTCGGCGACGCGGTCGGTTCGGCGCCTCCGCAGGCGGCCAGCAGCGGCCCCAGGGCCGCCCCGGCGCCGACCACGGCCGCGCCCTTGAGTACCTGACGCCGGGTGACGGGTCTGCTGAGAAAGTCGGATTCGGGCCGGTCATCTCGCGTACTCACGACTGCTCCCCCTTTTACCTTGGATTCGCTCGTCCCCGCGATCCCGGCCGGACGACGGTGTTCCGGGGTACCGCGATCGGGTCCTTCCGATCCGGGATCCGAGAAGTGCGCACGACGCCTGCGTGCAATGAAATCACAGTCTGCGTGCGAAGTGGTATACGACGCCACCGATCCGCCTGACAAGCATGCAGCGACGGCGTCCCGCATACGGGACATATTTCTCGCCGCGACGGCGCCTGCGCGCTGCGGCCGGGTCAGCCGGGCGGAGCGACTGCTTCCCCGTGACGCCGGGCGTGAGTCGCCGCCCCTGCGGGTGCGCCTCATCGCCGACCCCTCCCGGCCCCTCGCCCGTCAGTCCAGCGCGCTGGACAACATGGCGGTCTGGCGCACCGGGATGGCGGCCGGACGTGGCGGCGCAGAGGCCGACCCAGCCGCGGGTCAGGTGTACCGGATCCGCGGGTTGAGCACGGCGTAAAGGATGTCGGCCACCAGGTTGGCGACGACGTAGATGAGCACGATCAGCAGCGCCGTGGCCTGGATCAGCACCATGTCACGTCGTTGGATGGCGAACAGCAGGAGCCGCCCGATGCCCGGATACGAGAACAGCGACTCCGTGACGATGAGGCCGCCGATGAGCCAGCCGATGCCGATCGCCACCACGGTCACCGTCGGCAGCAGCGAGTTGCGCAGCACATGCGTGAACAGCACCCGGTGCGGCGGCAGCCCCTTGAGGTTCGCCGTGCGCACGTAGTCCGTCTGCAGCACGTCCACGGTACTCGAGCGCGTCATGCGCACCACGTAGGCGAGGCTCGTCAGCGCGACGGTCACCGCCGGCAGGACGAGATACGGGAACGCCGCCACGAAGCTCGAATCCGGGGCGATCGCCGACTGGGCGTGGAACCATCCGAGCTGGATCGAGAAGATGGCGATCAGGATGAGGCCGCTGACGAACTCCGGCAGGCCGATGAAGGCGAGCGAGCCGACCGAGATGAGGTTGTCGACCCAGGTGTTCTTGCGCAAGGCTGCGACCAGTCCCAGAAGGATGCCGAGCGGCACGTAGAGGGCGAACGCCGTGGAGGCCAGCATCAGGCTGTTGCGCAGCCGCTCGAAGATCACCGGCCGCACCTCTGTGTCCATGCTCGGCGAGTGCCCCCAGTCGCCGCGCACGTAGCTGCCCAGCCAGTCCACGTACTGCACGGTCGCCGGCCTGTCGAGGCCGAGCTCGTGTCGCAGCTCGGTCTTCGCCTCCTCGGTGGCGTACCGGCCGAGGATCATGGTGGCCACGTCGCCGGGGAGCATCGTCGTCGCCCAGAAGATGACGATCGAGGCGAGCGCCACCGTCAGCAGCATGAAACCGAGACGCCTGAGGACGAACTTGAGCATCAGGCGACCTCCCCGTCGTCGTGCTCTTCTCTCTCGGCGCCGTCACGGTCCCCGGCGTCGTCGCCGAACACCAGCGTCTGTGCCTGGAGCCGGGCGAGCTCGTCCAGCGGGATGTGGCAGTAGATGCGGTGGTTGCCCTCGCCCTCGCGCCACGGAGGCTCCTCGCGCACGCAGATCTCGCCGAGGAACCGCGGACAGCGGGGATGGAAGCGGCAGCCGCTCGGCACGTCCATGGCGCTCGGCACGGCGCCGCCGAGGCGGATCGGCTTCTGCTGCACGTCGGGGTCGGGCAGCGGCACCGCCGAGAGCAGCGCCTCCGTGTAGGGGTGGAACGGCGGCGTGAGGACCCTGACCGCGTCGCCGACCTCCATGGCGTGTCCGAGGTACACCACGGCGATGGTGTCTGAGAGATGCTGCACGGCGGAGAGGTCATGGGAGATGAAGAGATACGAGGTCTGCTTCTCCACCTGGAGCTGCATGAGCAGGTTCATCAGCGAGCCCTGGACCGAGACGTCGAGCGACGAAATGGGCTCGTCGCAGAGGATCAGGTCGGGGTCGGCGGCGAACGCACGCGCGATCGCCACGCGCTGCTTCTCGCCGCCGCTCAGCTCATGTGGGAGCCGGTCGAAGTAGCTCACCGGCAGGCTCACGGCCCGCAGGAGCTCCTCGGCGCGGCGCTTGGCCTCCTCACGGCTCATGTCGCCCAGCAGTCTCAGCGGCCGCATGATCGCGTCACCCACCGAGCGTGTGGGGTTGAGTGAGGCGTCGGGGTTCTGGAACACCATCTGGATCTCGCGCAGCGTGGAGCGCGAGCGTTTGCCGGTCGTGCGCGGCAGCGAATCGCCGCGCAGCGTGATGTCGCCGCCGGTCGCGGGAGTGAGGCCGATGATGGCGCGGGCGACCGTCGTCTTGCCGCTGCCGCTCTCGCCGACCACGCCGAGCGTCTGGCCGACGCAGACCCGCAGGTCGACGCCGTCCACGGCGCGGATCACGCCCTTGGGCGCCTTGAAGTGGACCTCCGCGCCCTCGACCTCCACGAGGGCGTCGGCCTCCGCCGCCGCGACACCGGCCGTGCGCACAGCCTCGGTCGCCTCGCGCAGGTACTCCTCGGGCGGCGGCACG
>JAAYBE010000217.1 GCA_012719015.1 Actinomycetota bacterium | reverse complement strand
GTGATCGCCTCGGCCAGCGGAAGGACCTCTTCCGGGCGCTGCCGCAGCAAGTGGAACGTCAGGCGCTGGGCGGTACGGGGGCCGATGCCCGGGAGCTTGGAGAGCTCCGTGATCAGGCGTTCGACCGGCGGTGCATACATTCGCGCTGAGTCCCCTTGGGCATGACTCGCTATACAACTCATGTGCATGATTCGGGCGCCGTTCCCGGCGCCCGCAGACCAACTAGGGAGTGTACTCGCTTTGGCCCGCAGCGGCAACGCGAAGGGAGGCTCTTTCAGCTTCGCGGGACTGCTGGCCGGCCGACGGTGCCGGCGCCCGCTCCTGGTCTGCGCCGGGGCGGGCGGGCGACGGGCGCATCGGCCCGTTTACCGGACACTTCGAGTCCGATATTCACATTCTAAACGCGCCGATTGGTGCCTGCAAACCAGCCGGACGAGTCGAGCCGGGTGGCCGGCGGCGTCAGAAGAGGCCGGGGATGTTGGGCAGGTCGATGCCGCCGGTGGCGCCGCCCAGCTTGGTGCTGGCGAGGTCCTGGGCGGCGCGGAGCGCCTCGTTGGTGGCGGCGACGACGAGGTCCTGGAGCATCTCGACGTCCTCGGGGTCCACGGCGTCCGGGTTGATGCGCACTTCTCTGACCTCGAGCGCACCGGTGATGACCACGGTCACCATGCCGCCGCCGGCGCTGGCCTCCACGGTCTCGACGGCGAGTTCCTCCTGCGCCTGCGCCATCTTGCGCTGCATCTCCTGGACCTGCTTCATCATCTTGTTGTACTGCGGGTTGGCCATGTGGTCTCTCCTCAGGGCTCGTCGGGCAGCAGCTCGGCATCGAGCTTGGCCTGCGCGGCACGGATCTGGTCGGTGAAGTCGGGGAGGGCGGCCTGGCCTTGCGGCGGGGCCGCCTGACGGTCGGAGGCGTCCTGGGCCGTGCCCGGCGCCGTCGGCGTTGCGCCACCGGCGACCTCGAACCGCGCCGTGAGGCGACGTCCGAGCACGCTCTCCACAGCGTCTGCGAGGACGGCCGCGTTGTCTCCCCGGCCGGCGCCTCGTGCGGCGAACTCGTGCCCCAGCGACACGGTGAGCACATCGCCGTCGAGCGCCGTGGGCCGGCCGTCGCGCAGGAACCCGTAGAGCGGAACGCGCACCGCCTGGACGCGCTGCAGGACGAGCTCCCAGGCGCGTTTGACGCGGTCAAGTGTGAGCTCCTGTGCGGGCGCCGTCGATGGCGGGGGCTCTGCATCCGGCGCCGCAGGCGGCGGTTGTGCGATGTCGGGCGCGGACGCCTCGGGTGCGGGCGTAGCGGGCGCGGACGCCTCGGGTGCGGGCACAGCGGACTCGGACGCAAGAGGCTCTGGCGTTGCGCGCTCCGGTAGAGACACGGATGCGGCAGCAGCCGTGGATGGTGCGGGGCCCGGCGCGGCCGGCAGGTGACCGGCTCCGGCCGCAACGGCTTCGAGGCGCCGCAGGCGCTCCTCGAGGGCGGCCTCCGAGTGGTCCAGCTCCGGCCGCGTGACCTTGACCAGCGCCAGCTCGAGCTGCAACCGGGGGTCGAGCCCGTCGCGGATCTCGCGCTGGGCCTCGCCGAGCTGCTCGATGAAGAAGACGACCTCGCGCGGTGAGACCTGCCCGGCGCGCTGCCGCTGCTCGCGGAACAGCTCGCCGTCCAGCTCCACGGTCTGCCCGAGCGCGCGCAGCGTGGCCTCGTCACTCGCCGCCTCCTCCAGGTGCTGCAGCAGGAAGAGCTGGCGCAGGTGCCTCAGCAGGTCGCGGATGAACTGGGAGTAGTCCGTCCCCTCGTTGGCCAGGCGCTGGACGTACTGGAGCGCCTCCGCGGTCCGCCGCTCGGTGACGATGTCGGTGATCTCGAAGAGCAGATCGCTGCTGGTGACGCCGAGCGCCTCGAGCGCGTCCGCGGCGGTGATCGTCCCCTCCGCGTAGGTCACCAGCTTGTCCAGCGTGCCGATGGCGTCGCGGAACCCTCCCTGGGAGTGGCGGGCGATGATGTGCAGGGCCTCGTCCTGGATGTCGATGGGCGGCCCGCCGCGCTCCTCGGCCGGGCGCGCGTTCTCGCGCTCCGCGATGTCGGCCAGCAGGCGCACGATGTCGGTGACCTGGGGACGGTGGAAGTCGAAGAGCTGGCAGCGCGAGACGATGGTCTCGGGGATCTTGTGCGCCTCCGTGGTGGCGAGCACGAACACCACGTCGTCCGGCGGCTCCTCGAGGGTCTTGAGCAGCGCGTTGAAGGCCTCGCGCGTGAGCATGTGGACCTCGTCCACGATGTAGACCTTGAAGCGGCCGTCGACCGGCGCGAAGGCGATCTTGTCGCGCAGGTCGCGCACGTCGTCGATGCTGCGGTTGGAGGCGGCGTCCATCTCGACCACATCGAGGGAGACGCCGCCCGCGATGGCGACGCAGTGGCGGCAGACGCCGCAGGGCGTCGCCGTCGGCCGGTCGTTCTGATCGTCCTGGCCGATGCAGTTGAGCGCCTTGGCGAGGATGCGCGCGGTGCTGGTCTTGCCGGTGCCGCGCGGCCCGGCGAAGATGTAGGCGTGCGCGACCGCGTCGGTCTCCACGGCGTTGCGCAGCGTGCGCGCCACGTGGTCCTGCCCGACCAGCGCGGCGAACCCCTGCGGGCGGTACTCCCTGTACAGCGAACGCTTCATCGGATGGCTAGTGTACCCCGGCTGTGCGCAGGAGCAGGTCGCGCTGGTCCCCGGCTGGCAGGTTCACGATTGGTCCTTCTCCGGAGGCCGGGCCTCCGTCGCATCCTCGGGCGTGACCGACCTGGCGAGCGCCGGGCCCTCCTCGGGCTCGTCCTGCGGGCGCAGCAGGCGCCGCAGCACGGCCAGCGCCTCGGCGGGCGAATCGACGAAGTGCAGCAGCTTCAGGTCGTCCTCGTCGATCATGCCGTGCCGCGCCAGCGCGTCGAAGTCGATGATCTCGTTCCAATACCTGGTTCCATAGAGCAGGGTGGCCAGCGGCGGGTGTATCTTGCCGGTCTGCGACAGCGTGAGGACCTCGAACAGCTCGTCCATGGTGCCGAAGCCGCCCGGGAACACCACGGCTGCCCGGGCGAGATACGCGAACCACAGCTTGCGCATGAAGAAGTAGCGGAACTCGAACGAGAGACCGTCGCTGATGAACTCGTTGGGCCGCTGCTCGTGAGGAAGGCCGATGTTGAGGCCGATGCTGCGGCCGCCGGCGTCGCGGGCGCCGCGGTTGGCGGCCTCCATGACGCCCGGCCCGCCGCCGGTGCAGACGATGGAGCGGTGGGCCGGGCTCGGGAGCCCGGCCGACCACTCGGTGACCAGCCGCGACAGCTCCCGGGCGTCGGCGTAGTACTCGCTGAACGGGCCCGTCTCGGCGATGCGGGCGGATCCGAAGAACACGATCGTGTCGTGAACCTTGCGGCGCCGGAACACGCCGAGCGGCCGCAGGTACTCCGAGAGGATGCGCAGCGGCCGCCCGTCGTCGCTCTCGAGGAAGCGCTCGTCCTCGTAGGCGAGCGGATCGGGGCGCTCGTTCCGCGCAGGGCTGGATGATTGCTGGTCGGAGGGGCGCTTCTTCATAGGCGGCTAGTCTACCCTGCGCCGCGGTCGCCAAGGCACGGACGCATGCCGAAAGGAGAAGAACGGCCGCGCACCCGCCGTCGAAGCACGTCCTCCGAGCGTCCTCGTCGCGAGCAAGCTCCGGCCAGGCGACCCTGCGGCACATGGAATGGCCTGCTTACCGCTTTCCCTCACTCCGCAGCGCGGTGGCGAGAGGCAAGGTCGCTGATGTGGCATCTGGCCTCGGAGCAAAACGCTCGTCAGATGCGGCTCACTGCTGACTGACTCATGGCGGTGGTCTCCACCCATCGAGAGTGTCGATCAGTAGGTCGCGCCCGGCGTAGGCTCCTCCAGGGTCCTCATTATCATGCTCTCAGCCTTGGTGTCGGAGACTGTGCGCGGTCAGCCGGGACAGGGGTCGTTGTGCAAGCCGTCGAGGCGTCGCCCGCAGAAGCGCGAGCGCCGCGTGCCGACCGCGACGTGTCGCCCAAGTGAAGCGGACGACTCAAGCCTAGCGCGACGTCTGTGAGGCCACCCGCGGGACTCATTCGTGCATTGCCGCTTCGCCCCGACTCGCAGCCTCGCGAGCCTCTACCTGTCGGCACTGGTCGCAGCGACTTGACATCTGTCCGCTCATGATGTAAAGGACAGTCAGCTCGCAATCCTGTCGTTGGTGTCAGACCAAGATCGATAGGGATTCGACAAGGGAGGGGCCATGCCGAATTGTTCTCGGGCGGGCGGCTTTTGCGTGGCAGGGTTGTTCATCTTGCTTCTGTTCGTTCTCTGTCCGACATCTGCTGGCGCATATGCCTTCCACAAGGAAAATGCACGTGATTGGGTGCAGGCGCACTATGACGACGATCTGTACTCTGGGACCTACTACGATCCAGTGTGTACTTGTCTGGTATCTCTTGCATATAGAAAGGGCGCCGGAGTTCCGTTTCGTCACTACGGATACTACGACGTTCAGGCATTCTGGAGTGACCCAGATAGTTGGGGATCGTCGGTGGTTCTTATGTATCGATCACCAAGTTGGGTAAACGTCCATGAGTTCCGCAATCACTTCAACGGCTATCCTCCTCAAGGAAACGATTGGGTAAGGATTACTCGTCACCGTTGTTCTGTCGCTCCGGACGAAGACCAGCGATGGTATGGAGGGCATGTAGTTTTTTACCACCATTCCGTGGATAATGAGGAGACTGGGGAGTGTTCGAACGACTACTATCATGTGGGCATGATTTATGCGAGGCACGTTCAGAGCTACTACGGAAGTAAGCCATTCGGTACATGCAAGGTAGACCGTACGGAAGGCGAGATATGGCGACACCCAAATCTCATTAACCTGCGTGAAAGAGTGGGATCAATCGAGCGCAAGAAGCATTTCGTACAGGTGAACACACTCGTGTATGCACCGTGATTTAGAGTTCTTGCCGATGACGAATTACGAGTGCTCTTTCGGTTCATGAATGCAGCGAGAAGGGGATGCCTAAGATGGAATTGCTGAGATCTCGAAAACGCCGAGTGTCGATTGCTTGTGCTGTGGTGGTCACACTGGCTGTAGCCCTGATGATGCTCTTGTCTGCGGAGGGTTCTGCCGATGCGAATGAAGCGGAGACGCTTTCTGTGATCAGGGACTTCCAAGCGGCGGAAGCGCGCCAGTCTACCATTCCTGCTAGTGCTGTTGACGTAGTCAAAGCCAAGTTGGCCGACCTTGAAGAGATGTCCACCAGGCCGACGGTCGACGAGGAACGATCTCCGGTAGCGATTCTCCCTCCATCGGTCAGGGATTCTATGGATCGTGCTCATGCCGAGCGTCTGACTGCGTTTTGCTCGAAGGCCTATCAAGAGCGGCACGCCCAAGACGTGTTGTTGTCTGATGTTGTGGAAGCCGGCCTATACAACGGCCCAGAGGCTCCACTCTGCATTGATCGAGAGCAACGACTGATGGCTGGCATGCTGAAGCAGCAGGATGGCGACACTGCTATCGTTTGGACCTATTCGTGGGTGGGCGACGTTACGACCGAGGGCAGCGGTCCTCAGTCGTGGACGGTAGAAGAATACCGTCTGATACAGGAACACGGCGAGTGGCGCATCGACGCACGCCACACGCTGGCCACATCATCGTCCGAGCCTGCAGCCGAGGATGGATCTGTGCCGTGGGGTCCGCTGTCGCCCCACTACTCCATCGTTGAAGGCCACCTCGAGGGGGCTTCAGCGGTCTATCCCGATGCCTCATCTATTCGTGGCCATCTGAAGGCCCTGGAGGAAAAAGCGTTTGCTGGAGGCGCATGACGGTGCCATCTCTTCATGTGCGACGCGGGAGGACGTCTCTCGACGACCCAGGTTGTCAGGGTTGAGCGGTTTCTGCACAGCAACTGTTGAGGCATGTTGAGCTGCTGGTGCTGCGATCCAACCACCCTTTTTCTATGACGGCCATGTCAAAGAGTGGCCGCGCACCCGCCGTCGAAGCACGTCCTCCGAGCGTCCTTGCCGCGAGCAAGCTCCGGCCAGGCGACCCTGCGGCACATGGAATGGCCTGCTTACCGCTGCTTCCTCCCGGACCTGACGGGGTTCGCAGGGTTCCATTGCGCAGGACCCGGCCATCAACGCCGCATCACGGCTGACAGCCTCGCGGGACGGCCCCTCGGGCGGGGATTCAGCCCCGCTGTAGCGGATTGCGGGTACAGGGCACCGCTGGCTCCCCGCCTAGCGCGGCCACATGTAAGGCTACCCGGCGGTGCGAGGCGACGCAAACGGCGCTCATCATCTGACCTTCCGCCCTCCTGCGGCTACAGTGGAGTCATGGACGTCCGCCGCCTGATTCTGGCAGCCCTGATCGCGGTCGCCGTCGTGGCGATGATCGTGTTCGCGGTCACGCCCTGGGACGTGCCCGGTCCGGCGCCGGCGTCGGCGGCGGCGACGGAGTTCTCGTCCGGCCGCGCCATGGAGACGCTGCGCGTGATCGCCGCCGCGCCGCGTCCGATCGGCTCGGCGCGGGCGACCATCGTGCGCGGGTACCTCCACGCCCGTCTCCAGGAGCTGGGTCTGGGCCCGCACGCGCGGGAAGCCGAGGTGGTGTCGGCGCGGCAGCCGCGCGTCGCGGGGCGCGTGCGCAACCTCGTCGGCCGCCTGGCGGGCCGTGACCACTCGCGTGCGGTCCTGCTGGTGGCGCACTACGACTCGGTGCCCACCGCGGCCGGCGCCGCGGACGACGGCAGCGGCGTCGCCGTGCTGCTCGAGGCGGCGCGCGCCCTGCGGGCCGGCCCGCCGCTGCGCAACGACGTCGTCTTCCTGCTCACCGACGGCGAGGAGCGCGGACTTCTCGGTGCGCAGGCCTTCCTGCGCGACGACCCGTGGGCGTACGGGGCCGGCGTGGCGCTGAACGTCGACAGCCCCGGCTCGTCGTCGCCGCTCCTCATGTACGAGACGAGCCGCGGCAACGGCCGGCTCATCGAGCAGTACCTGGCGGCCGCTCGTCCCTACGGCTCCTCGCTCATGTACGAGGTCTCACGCCGTCTGCCGGTGGTGAGCGACTTCCGCGCGCTGACAGGCCACGGCATCCCCGGCCTGAGCTTCGGGATGCTCGACGGACCTGCGTACGACCACACCGCCTACGACTCGCTGGACTCGTTCGACGAGGCGGCTCTCCAGCACGCGGGCGAGACGGTACTGGCTCTGACGCGCAGGTTCGGCGACGCGGACCTGCGGCGGATGCAGGGGTCCGACGTCGTGTACTTCAACGTCGTCGGCAGCAATGCGATCTCGTATCCCGTGGCGCTGGTGCGGCCCTTCCTCGCCCTCGCCCTGGCGCTGTACGTCGGCGTCGTCGTCCTGGCGGCGCGCCGCCGGCTGCTCACTGCACGCGGCGTCGCGCGGTCGGCGCTCGCCACCGTCGGTGCCCTGGTCGCCTCGCTCGCGGTCGTCGGACTCGTCTGGGCCATGTACCGGACCGCCTACGAGGATCGTGCGTGGACGGGGACCGGCGTGGTGATCAGCGACTGGTACCGTCTCGGCCTCGTGCTGCTCTCCTCGGCCGTCGTCCTTCTCGTTTACGCGTTCCTGCTGCGCCGGTTGCGCGTCTGGGACGTCGCCGTGGTCGCCCTGGCTTGGTGGGCGGCGGCCGCCGTGGTCGTGGGCGTCGCCTTTCCCGGCGCCGGCCACCTGCTCACGTGGCCGCTGGCCGCCGCCGCGCTCGGCCTTGCCGGCGCCGCCCTGGTCGACGGCGCCGCGCGCGTGCGACCGGCGGCGGCGCTCATCGCTCTCTCCGGCGCCGTGCCTGGTCTGATGCTGCTCAGCTCGGCCGTCTACCTGCTGCTCATGTCGGCGGGGCTCGAGCAGGGCGTCACGGTGATCGCCGTGTGGCTGCTCGCCGGCCTCCTCGTGCTGCCGCTGGCAGTCGTCCTGCCCGCCTTCCGTCTCTGGCTGCCTGGCGCGCTGGCGGTGGCCGGCGCGGCAGTCCTCTTCGCCGTCGGGTCCACGGTGGCGTTCGACAGTGAGCATCCTAGGTTCACTAGCGTCTCGTACCGGCTGGCCGCGGACGGCGGGACGCGGTGGGAGACGATCGACCGTAACGACGACTACACGCGTGCGTTCCTGGGTGCGCATCCGCAGGGACGGCCGATCCCGGAGTACTACCCCCATCTCGGGCCGCGGCTGACGCTCGATGCGCCGGCGCCCGATTACGGCCTCCGGCCGCCACGCGTCACGGTGCTGTCCGACGCCGTCGCGGGGGACCGCCGCACGGTCAAGGTCCGCGTGCGGTCCGGCCCAGACGCGGCGGTCGTCAGCCTGGTGGTGCACACCGTGGTCGGCCGTCTCAGCGCGAGCGTCCACGGACGTGAGCTCGGCGGCGCGGACACGGCGCTGCTGGACGGCAGCACGGTGCGCTGGTCGTTCGACTACCATGCGCCGCCGCCGGAGGGGATCGTCGTCACGCTCCGCTTCGCGGCCGGCCGGTCGGTGCTGCTGCGTGCGGTGGACTACTCGTACGGCCTGCCGGCCGGCGCCGCGGGGGCGTACCCCGCCCGCCCGGCCGGCATGCTCCCCGGCGGCCTCGGCGACGGCACGCTGACCGAGGCCGCCCTGAGGTTGCCGGCGACTACAGGCGCAGCACCAGCTCCCTGATCTCCGGCTCCTCGCCCGGCCGCACGTCGAATCCGAGATCCTCGGCGAAGCGGGTCATGGCCGGGTTGGCCGCCAGCACGTGGCCGCGGACCTCGCGCACGTGACGGTCACGGGCGGCCTGGATGAGCGCGTCCATGAGCTTGCTGCCGATGCCCTTGCGCTGGTAGGCGTCGCGCACGACGATCGCGAACTCGCCCTCCTCCACGTTGGCGGTCTCGATCGTGAGCCGCGCGACGCCGAGCATCATCTTCTTCTTCCTGCCCTTGGGCTGACGGATGGCGGCGAGGGCGATCTCCCGGTCGTAGTCGATGTGGCAGTAACGCACCAGCATCGACTTGGTGATCTCCTTGACGGGGCCGAAGAAGCGGTACTCCGCGGTCTCGGGTGAGAGCGACTCGATCATCTCGGCCCAGAGGGGCTCGTCCTCCGGCTTGATGGCGCGGATGACCACCTCTTCGCCGTCGAGCGGCACCTCCCAGCGGTACTTGGTCGGGTACATGGAGATCATGAGATGGGCGCCCGGCAGCGTGATCTTGCGCACGTCCTTGGGTTCGATCGCGATGCGGGCGTCGAGCGCGCAGACGCCGTCGGTGCGCACCTGCAGGGGGTTGATGTCCATCTCGAGGATCTCGGGGAAGTCGACCAGCAGATAGCCCATCTTCACCAGTGCCTGCTCGACCGCGGCGATGTCGACCGCGTCCTTGCCGCGGAAGCCCCTCAGCAGCCGGCTCACCTTGGTGCTCTGGATCATGGAGCGCGCCAGCGCCTGGTTGATCGGCGGGAAGTCGACCGCCACGTCGCGGTACAGCTCCACGCCGGTGCCGCCCATGCCGAACATCATCGCCGGACCGAAGGTGGCATCCTTCTTGGAGCCGAGGATGACCTCGTAGCCCCCTCGGCTCATGACCTGCACGGAGACGCCGATGATGGTCGCGTCGGGGCGCGCCTCCTGCACCCGCGTCGTGATCTTGCTGAACTGGTTGGCGGCCTCGGAGGCGGAGCGCACGTTCAGGGCGATGCCGCCGACGTCGCTCTTGTGCGTGATGTCGTGGCTGAGGACCTTGATCGCGACCGGGAAGCCGAGCTTCTCCGCCGCCTTGGCGCACTCCTCCGCAGACCGTGCGACCACGGTCTTGACGGCCGGGATCTGGTAGGCGTCGAGCACCGCCTTGGCCTCGGGCTCGCTGAGGATGCTGCGGCCGTCGCGGGCCACCTGGAGGAAGGTCCGCTTGACCGCGTCCCTGTCCGGGTCGAAGTCGGGCAGGATGTCGGACGGCGTCTCGTAGAGGTTCGCGAGGTTGCGCGTGTACTGGTACATGTACATGTAGGCGCCGACCGCGTCCTCGGGCGTGCTGAAGGTGGGCACGTGCGCCGCGCGCAGGATCCGGAGCGCCTCGGCGACCTTGATCACGCCCATGAACGAGGTCAGCAGCGGCTTGAGCTGGTGGGTGCGGGAGACCTCCACCAGGGACTGGGCGGTGCCGGTGGGGTCGCTCATGGCCTGCGGCGTGAGGATGGCGAGCACGCCGTCGCAGTTGGGGTCGTCCATGAGCGCCTGGGCGGCGGCGGCGTAGCGGTCCGCGTCGGCGTCGCCGCCGACGTCGACGGGGTTGCCGCGCGCGGCGAACCCGGGCAGCAGCCCCTTGAGCCGCTCGTCGGTCTCCGGGGCGAGCTCGGCCAGCTCGCCGCCGAGGTGCAGCAGACGGTCGCTGGCCATGACGCCGGGGCCGCCGGCGTTGGTGACGATGCCGAGCCGCGGGCCACGCGGGCTGGTGACGCGGCTTAGCGCCTCGCTCGCGTCGAAGAGATCCTCGATCTGGTCGACGCGGACGACGCCGGCGCGGCGGAAGACCGCGTTGTAGAGCGTGTCGTCGCCGGCGATGGCGCCGGTGTGGCTGGCGGCCGCGAGCGCGCTGCGCGCCGTGCGGCCGCTCTTGACCACGATGATCGGCTTGCTCTTGGCGAAGTGGCGCGCCGCGCTCATGAACTTGCGGGCGTCGGTCAGCGACTCGATGTAGAGGATGATGCTGCTCGTGTGCGCATCGGCGCCGAAGTAGTCGATCAGGTCGCCGAAGTCCACGTCGCTCATGGAGCCGACGCTGACGAAAGCGCTGAAGCCGACGTTGTTGGCGGCGGCCCAGTCGAGGATGGCGGTGCCGAGTGCGCCGCTCTGGCTGAAGAAGGCGATGCGGCCGGCCGGCGGGATGACGTGGGCGAACGTCGCGTTGAGGTTCATCGCGGGGCGGATGTAGCCGAGGCAGTTGGGGCCGACGACGCGCACGCCGTAGCTCTCGGCGATGGACATGACCTCGTCCTCGAGCCGCTTGCCCTCCTTGCCGACCTCCTTGAACCCGGAGCTGACGATGACGGCGCCTGCCACACCCGCCTCGCCGCACTCACGCACCGTCTGGGGCACGGCCTTGGCCGGCACGGCGATGATGGCGAGGTCGATCTTGCGCGGCACCTGGCTGATGCTGGCGTAGGCCTGGATGCCCTGGACCGACTGGGCCGAGACGTTGACCGGATAGACGATGCCCTGGTACTCGGCGCCGATCAGGTTGCGCAGGAGTATGTATCCGACAGACCCCTTCTTGTTGCTCGCGCCGATGACGGCGATGCTCTTGGGGTCGAAGAGTTTGTCGAGATTGCGTGTGCTCATCTGCCGATCCCGTCTTCCATGGTTGCTGCGGCCCGCTGCGGGTGTGCCGCCGCGGCGCGCCGCCTTGCTGCGACGTCGGGGACAGGCCCGAGCACGCCCACGAGGCCGCGGCGATGCGGGGGTCCGCGCATCGGTGACCGGCTCGGGGGTTCCCTGAGCAGTCTATCGCGTGCGCGGCCGGCGTTCACCCTCGCCGCCACGGCCCGGCCGACGCTCCGGACACGCGAGAGAGTGGACGCCGGCCCGGCCGCCCGCGGCGGCAACGATTCCCTGCGTCGTGGTCCGCCGGCCGCCGCGGGTCCTGTGGCTCGGCTCAGCCGGCCGCTGCTCCGTCCGGCGGCGCCGCCCCCGGGTGCTGCTTCGGCATGCGGCGGGTGGGAAGAGCGCCACGACTCCGATCACGGCCAGGACTATCAGGGTGGCGTCGAGCGCCTCGATGCGCGCGGCGCGGTTCGCCTCTACCGCCGCCTGCGTCACCTCGGCGCCCTGACCCGCGGCCTGCATCGCCTCCTCGAGGTCGGCGTCGGACATGAACGGGATCCCCGAGGCGAGCTCGACGTCGGCGGCGTCCTTGACCTCCTGCGGGATCGTCGGGTTGTCGGTCACGTTGGTCAGGAACGCGCTGGTGAGCACGAGCAGGAGCACGGTGCCGGCGATCGCGGTGCCCAGGGAGGCGCCGAGGTTGGTGAAGGTGTTCTGGAGGCCGCCGACCTCGGCGGCCTGGTCGTCCGGCACGGCGGAGACGGTCACGGCGCCGAGCTGCGAGGCGAGCGCCCCGATGCCGAAGCCGATCAGCAGCATCGGCCAGAGCACGACGCCGGCGTCGGCATCGATGTCGATGCCGCCCACGAGCACGATGATGCCGGCGAGGATCAGCAGGATGCCGATGCGGCTCACGCGGCGGGGGTTCGCCTGCGGGCGCATCCGCGGGATGCCGATCGCCGCGACCAGCAGGGCGAGCGAGAGCGGCAGCACGCGCAGGCCGGTGTCGATCGCGCTCAACCCGAGCGCGACCGAGAGGAACAGCGGGACGATGAAGAAGACCGCCCCCTGCAGGAAGAACTGGAACATGAACGTCATGAGCCCGCCCAGGAGGTGGCTGATCTTGAGGATCGCCGGGTCGAAGAGCGGCTCGCCGCCCCGGTCCACGAGGCGGTCCTCCCACGAGAAGAACCCGTAGAGCACGAGCGCCCCGGCGAGGATCAGCCAGATCGTGGGCGAGAGACCGAGGAGGTCGGGCCCGCCGGCCTTGGCCCTGACCAGGCCCCAGGAGGAGGCCTTGAGGATGCCGAACACGATCATCCCGAGACCCGCCATGGAAAGCCCGGTGCCCACGAGGTCGAGCCTGGGTCGTGTCTTCGGCGGCGGCGTGTCCCTGACGCGGCGCGTGAGGGCGAGGATGAGCAGCACCAGCACGACCTCGCCGGCGAACACCCACCGCCAGGAGAAGTAGGTGGTCCCAGGCCGCCGAGCACCGGCCCGACGCCCACCGCGACCGCGCCGGCGGCGGCGACGAGCCCATAGGCTCTGGTCCGTCCCTCGGGCGGGAAGTTCGCTGCGACCAGGGCTACGATGGCGGGCAGGATCAGGGCCGCTCCGAGGCCCTCGAGCAGCGACCAGCCGAAGAGCAGCACCGTCAGGTCCGGGGCGAGGGCCGTGGTCATCGAGCCGGCGCCGTACACGATGCAGCCGATGGCGAACGCGTGGCGCCGGCCGATGATCGTGCCGATCTTGCCGCCCGTGATCATGGTGGTCGCCATCACCAGCATGTAGAGGGTGATCGCCGTCTGGATGCCGCTGACCGTGGTCCCCACGTCTGCGGCCACCGTGGCGATGGAGACGTTCATGACGGAGCTGTCGAGCGTCATGAGGAACTGGCCCGTCGCCAGCGTGAGCAGGACGAGCCCTGCTCCCGCCACGGCGGCTCCGCGCCTGGGCATGCGGGTCCCCTTTCTCGCCTTGCCTGCCGGCTGACCATCGTACACCCCGCACGGCGTCCGGCCCATGGCGCCGTCGCGCGGCCGGGACGAGAAGAGGGCGGGCGCCGTGCCGGCCGCCCGCCCTCTTCGAGCGCTCGTCTCCGGGTCGGGACTACTGCTTGTTGGCCTTGAGGTCCTCGACCACGGTGGGATC
>JAAYBE010000216.1 GCA_012719015.1 Actinomycetota bacterium | reverse complement strand
TGCTCGACGTGCCCTTCTTCTCCGCCCATACGCCCACCGACAACCTGGTCACCGAGTTCCTCGGCCGGTGGTTCGCCGAGAAGGAGCCCGCCACCATCGAGGACGTGGAGAAGGCGCTGCTCGAGCTCCCCGAGTACCGCATCGCGGCGCAGAAAGGCGCGGGGCCGTACACCGGCAAGAGCAGCGGGACGTCGCGCGCCGGCAGGATCTGGGTCGACATGACCGGCGGCACCGAGGGGCCCAAGAAGGTCATGGAGAGGCTGGCCGACGCCGGAGTGGGCACCATCGTCGGCATGCACATGGGGCAGGAGCTTCGCGACGAGGCGGACAAGCACAGCATCCACGTGATCATCGCGGGACACATGAGCAGCGACTCGCTCGGAGTCAACCTGTTCCTCGACGAGCTCGAGCGCAACGGGGTGAAGACGATCCCCACCAGCGGACTGATCCGTGTCCACCGCGACGAGCGCGGCGAGGTGACGGGCGAGGAGCCGGGCGCGCTGCCGGCCCGCTGACGCCCGGCCGGTGCCGGCGGGCCGTACCGATGTCGACGCCCGCGCAGTCGACACGATCGGGGGCGGCGACCGCCGTCGAGCTGTTGGCCCCGGCCGGGGGGCCGCGCGCCCTTCGCGCGGCCCTCTCCGCCGGGGCCGACGCCGTGTATTTCGGGCTGCAGCGCTGGAGCGCCCGCGCCTTCGCCGCGAACTTCGCCGGGGAGGCGGCCACTGAGGCGGTGGAGACGGCGCACCTGTACGGGGCCCGCGCCCACCTGGCGCTCAACACGCTGCTCAAGGACGACGAGGTGGAGCCGGCGCTCGCGGCGCTGGAGGCGCCGTACCGCGCCGGCCTCGACGCCCTCATCGTCGCCGACCTCGGGTTCGCCGCGCGCGCGCGCGTGGAATACCCGGACCTGGCGCTGCACGCGAGCACCCAGCTCAACCCGCACGGGTCGGCGCAGCTGGCGGCGTTGGCGCGACTGGGGTTCTCGCGCGTGATCCTGGCGCGCGAGCTCAGCCTCGACGAGATCGCCGCCCTGCAGCCGAGCGGCCTGGAGCTGGAGGCCTTCGTCCACGGGGCGCTGTGCTACGGGTACTCGGGCGACTGCCTGCTCAGCAGCATGGTCGGCGGCCGCAGCGGCAACCGCGGCCGCTGCAGCCAGTCGTGCCGGCTGCGGTACGCCCTGGGCCGCCCGGACGCGGCGCAGCTCGAGCCGTCGCGCATCATGTCGGCCAGCGACCTCGCGGCCGTCGCCGTCCTGCCGGACCTGCTGGCCGCCGGCGTGAGCAGCTTCAAGATCGAAGGCCGCATGAAGGACGCCGCCTACGTCGGGGTCACCACGTCGGTGTACCGGGAGGCCCTCGACGCCGCCGTCGCGGACCCGGAGGGGTTCTCGGTGCGGCCGGAGTGGCGGGCGCGACTCGAGCAGAGTTTCTCGCGCTCCTTCACGACCGCGCATCTCGAAGGACGTCACCACGAGGTGCGCAGCGGCGGCCGCGGCGGTCACCGCGGGGTGCCGGTCGGCCGGGTGAGCCGGGTGGACGAGGGGACCGGCGCGGTGGAGGTCAGGCTCAGCAAGCCCGTGTCGGAGGGCGACGTGGTGCACTTCTACACCCCGTGGGGCCAGACGGAGCCGCGCCGGCTGGAGGTGGGTGGCGATACACGGATCACGCTCCGCGTACGGGAACGCGTCGCGCTCAAGGATCGCCTGTTCCGGCTCTCGGCGGCCGACGTCGACGAGCTCGGCCGTGCCCTCGTCACGGGACGGCTGAGCAAGCGGCCGGTCACGGTCGACATGCGTCTCAGCGGTGAGGAGGGCTCCCCGGCCGAGCTGGTCGTGACCGACGCCGCCGGGCAGTCCGTGACGGTGTGCGGCGCGGCGCCGCTCGCGGCGGCGCGCACGGCGCCGCTCACCGCGGCCGGCGCCGCCGATGCGCTCGGGGCCCTCGGCGGCACGCCGTTCGTGCTCGGCGCGCTCGATTTCGCCGTGCGCGGGGAGGTGTTCCTCCCGGTCGGCGAGCTCAAAGGTCTGCGCCGGCGGGCGGTGGCGGCGCTCGGTGAACGGCGCGTGGCCGCGCGCCGCCGGTCCGGCGTCGCCGTCAGGACGGAGACGGGGGAGGCCGGCGTCCGGACGGCGGTCTCCGGCCCGTCCCGCTCCGTCCCCGCGCCGCGCGTGGTCGTGCGTCTCCGTCCGGGAGAGTCGCCGCCGCCGCTGCCGCGCGGCGGCGTCTGGTGTCTCGACGTGCTCGCCGGCGACGACCCCGACGCGGTCGCTCGCGCCCGGCAGATCCTCGCGGCCTCAGGCGCCGCGGTGCGGGTGCGACCTCCGGAGGTGCTCTACGACGCCGAGGAGGAATGGATC
>JAAYBE010000027.1 GCA_012719015.1 Actinomycetota bacterium | reverse complement strand
CGTATCGTGGTGGTAGAGTGACCGGGTAGTGCGCGTCCGGGGAGAACGCCCCATGGCCGAGCTCACCATCGCCCACATCAGCGACATCCACGCCGGCTCGCCCTACTTCGTCCCGAGCATGATGGACAGGGTCGTGGTCGAGCTCAACGAGCTGCGACCGGACGTCGTGCTCTGTACCGGCGACCTCACTGAGATGGGGTTCCGGCCGGACTACGTGACCGCCAAGGAGTACCTCGACCGCATCGAGGCGCCGTGCGTCGTGGTCCCGGGCAACCACGACGCCCGCAACGTGGGGTACGTGCACTTCGAGGAGCTGATCGGCCCACGCTGGCAGACCCTCTCGTTGGCGGGCGTCAAGATCGTCGCGCTCGACTCCTCCGAGCCGGACCTCGATTACGGGCAGATCGGGCGGGCCAACTACGGCTTCCTGCGCGAGGAGTTCGCGCAGCCCGTCTCGTTCCGTATCTTCATGCTGCACCACCACGTGCTGCCCATCCCGGGCACCGGCCGCGAGCGCAGCATGGCCCTCGACGCCGGCGACCTCCTCGAGGTGTTGCAGGAGTGCAACGTCAACCTCGTGCTCTCCGGGCACAAACACGTCCCGTACGCGTGGCGTCTCGAGCGCCTGTTCGTGATCAACGCCGGCACCTGCAGCTCCCTGCGTCTCCGCGGCAACACCAAGTCGTGCTACAACGTCGTGCGGATCGGCGACGACCGGGTGCGCGTGGCGCGCAAGTACCCGTTCCACGGCGAGGAGGAGCTGATCGACTTCGTCCCGTCCACGGCGGCGTTCGACAAGTACATCTGCCGGACGATGGAGGAGGGCGCATAGACGGTGGTCCGCCACGCGCGGTGGTACTCGTGGACGGCGAACATTACCCGCCGGTGGTCGCGGCCGCCGTGCGCCGGTTGCGGGCGCACCACGACGTGCGCGGCGGCATCTTCGCCGGCGGACGCGAGAAGCTCCGCGGCGGCGAGGCGGAGGGCGGCGAGGCGGGAGCGCTGGCCGCGCTCGCCGCCGAGATCGGGGTGCCGCGGCTCGACGCCGTGGAGCCGCGGGCGGCGTCCCCGCACGAGGTGCTCGAAGGGGTCCGGGCCGCGCTGCGCGCGGCGCGCGCCGAGGTGCTGGTGGACCTCTCGGACGAGCCCGTGGTCGGATACCGCGAGCGCTTCCTCCTCATGAGCGCGGCGCTCGCTGAGGGGGCCGCCTACGTCGCCGCCGACACGGAGGTGCGGCCGCAGGCGTTCGTCCGTCTGGAGGCGACGCCGTCGCTGGGCGTGATCGGCACCGGCAAACGCGTCGGCAAGACGGCCGTGAGCGGCTGGCTGGCGCGCCGCCTCGACGCCGTCCGGCGGCCGTACGGCGGGGTCGCGGTGCTCGCCATGGGCCGCGGCGGGCCGCCGGAGCCGGAGCTCATCGAAGGGGGCGGCGGTCTCGGGCCCGCCGACCTGCTCGCCGCCTCCCGCTCCGGCCGCCACGCCGCCAGCGACTGCTACGAGGACGCCGTGCTGGCGGGCGTGACCACGGTCGGCTGCCGCCGTTGCGGCGGCGGCCTCGCCGGCGCGCCGTTCGACGACAACCTCCGCGAGGCGCTTCCGCTGCTTGACGGGCGTGGCGCGGCGCTGGCCGTGATCGAGGGCAGCGGTGCCGTCGTGCCGCCCATCCTGGCCGACGCCACCCTGTGCGTGGCGGGGGCGGGGCAACCGGCCGACGACGTCGCGGGCTATCTCGGCACCTATCGGCTGCTGCTCAGCGACGCTCTGGTGCTCACGCAGTGCGAGCCGCCGTTCGCGACCCCGGCCGACGTCCGGGCGGTGACGGCCGCCGCCCGGGCCGTGAAGCCCGGGCTCGAGGTGCTGCCCACGGTGTTCCGTCCCCGGCCGGTGCGGTCCGTGCGCGGCCGGCGCGTCGCCTTCTTCACGACGGCGCCGGAGGGGGCGGCGCCCCGGCTGGCGCAGACGCTCGCCGCCGACCACGGCGCCGAGGTCGTGCTCGTCTCCTGCGACCTCGCCGACCGGCGCCGGCTCGCGGCGGCGACCGCGCGCGCCGCGGCGGAGGCCGACGTCTTCCTCACCGAGATCAAGGCGGCCGCGGTCGACCTGGTGGTCGAGGCCGCCGCCGCGGCCGACCGCGAGATCGTCTTCTGTGACAACGAGCCCGTCGTCCTGGAGGGCGACCTCGGGGTGATGGTCGACCGGTTGGCCGCGCTCGCCGGCGACCGCTTCGCGGCCCGGACGGCCGGCGGCGCCGCGGACCGCCGCCCGTCACCGTCTGCAGGCGTCTCCGAGGCACCGCCGTGACGGACCACCGCGACATCCCCCTCATCGACGAGGGCGAGCAGGCCCCGTTCAGCAAGGGCCTCATGGCGCAGACCCTGATGTCCACGGGGCTCGCCCCCGAGGACGCCTACAACGTGGCCGCCGCCGTGGACCGGCGCCTGCGGCGCCGCGGTCCGGCGGCCCTCACGCTCGCCGACCTTCAGGAGATCGCGCGGGACCGTCTCGGTCGCGCGAAGGGGGACGTCCTCATCGTGCGCTTCCGCCAGTGGCAGAAGCTGCGTCGCCTCGAGACTCCGCTCATCGTCCTCATCGGGGGCGCCACAGGTGTCGGCAAGAGCACCCTGGCGACCCAACTCGCCCACCGGCTGGGCATCACCCGCCTGATCGGCACCGACATGGTGCGACAGACCATGCGCGCGTTCTTCGCCGTCGAGCTCATGCCGGCGATCCATACCTCGTCGTTCGACGCCGCGACCACCGTGCGGGTGCCGGTGCCGCGCGAGACGGACCTGAGCAAGATGGGCTTCATCGAGCAGACCAAGGCTGTCTCGGTGGGTGTCGAGGCGCTCGTGCGACGCGGCATCGACGAGGCGCAGCGGATGGTCGTCGAGGGCGTCCATCTCGTGCCGGGCTTCCTCGACCGCTCGCACTGGGGAGGCGCGATCGTGCTGGAGTTCGTGCTGGCCGTCGCCGACAAGGAGCGGCACCGCGCCAACTTCACGGTGCGGGAGTGGGAGACCGGCGGCATCCGTCCCCTGCGTCGCTACGTCGAGCACTTCGCCGAGATCCGTCGCATCCAGCGGTACATCGTCGGACAGGCGCACTCGCTCGGCGTACCGGTCGTCGACGGCCCCAGCCTGGACGACAGCCTCAGCGAGATCCTGGGCGTGATCCTGCGTCGCGTCGAGGAGGAGGTGGGGGACGGCGACCCCGCGGCCGGCGTCGATCCCCCCGCAGCGGGGTCGCCGTCCCCCACCGGCGAAGGAGCGCCGGCGTGACCGGGTCTTCAGTTCCGCCGGTCCCCGCCGATACAATGGGAGCATCCCCGATCCCTCTCCCGGAGGCGGAGACGGATCCCGTCCCACAGTCGAGCATGGACGACGTCACTGGGAATCCCTTGCGCGGTATGACATACTGAACGTGCCGGGTCTGCATCGACCCGTCTTCCGTTCGCACCACCCACGTCCTCGTACGGCATCTTCCGGGCGCGGTCCCAGTCCGCATCGTGCACGGGATGCCAGAACTCCCGGGAGCCCATGAGCACTGCAGAACACACAGACCAGAAGACCGTACCCAGCACGCCCGCCGTGGAGTCCGCCGCGACGCCCACGGTGGAGGCCGGGAGGCCGGCCGTGGGCGAGCCTCCCGGCGAGAAGCCTGTCGCCGACCGCCACACGGCCGGGTCCGCGGCGAAGAAGCCGGAGACGGACGGCGCGGCCGAGAAACCCGCCGCCGCGGCGCCGGCCGCCCGCGCGGCTGCGCCCGCCGCCACGGAGTCGTCTGCCGCTGCGCCTTCGGCGACGCCGGCTCCCGCGGCGCCCGCCGGCGATCCGGCGGCCGCCTCCACGCCCGCCGCCCCGACCGAGCCGGCGGCCGTCCCGACGGACGCCGCCGCTGCCTCTCCGGCTCCTGTGGCCCCGGCCGCCGCCGACGCGCCCGCCGCGGACGGCGACCGCTCGCCACAGGCCCCGCAGGGCGGCCAGCAGCAGGGCGGCGACCGCCCGCAGCAGCCACAGCAGCGCCAGGGCAAGAAGGGCCGTCGCGGTCGCGACAAGCAGCGCCAGAGCGGCGACCAGCAGCGCGACGACCGTCCCACGATCCCGTGCACCGGCATCCTGGACGTGCTCCCCGACGGGTTCGGGTTCCTGCGCACGAGCGGCTTCAGCCAGGGCGACCGTGACGTCTACGTCAGCCTCAGCCAGATCCGCCGCTTCGGTCTGCGCCGCGGCGACATGGTCGCCGGCCAGGTGCGGGAGCCCAAGGAGAACGAGAAGTACAGCGCGCTCCTCAAGATCGACACCGTCAACGGCGTCGACCCTGACACCGCCCGCAAGCGTCCCGTCTTCGAGCAGCTCACGCCGCTGTTCCCCGAGGAGCGGCTGCGCCTCGAGACGGACGAGCACGACACCGCGGCGCGCATCATGGACCTCCTCTGTCCCATCGGCAAGGGGCAGCGCGGCCTCATCACCTCGCCCCCCAAGGCCGGCAAGACCACCATCCTGAAGAAGTTGGCCAACTCGATCGCCACCAACAACCCCGAGGTCGACCTGTTCGTGCTGCTCGTGGACGAGCGGCCGGAGGAGGTCACCGACATGGAGCGCTCGGTGAAGGGCACGGTGGTGGCCAGCACCTTCGACCAGCCCAGCGAGAACCACGTCCAGGTCACCGAGCTGGTGCTGGACCGCGTCAAGCGCCTCGTGGAGATGGGTCACGACGTGGTCGTGCTGCTCGACTCCATCACCCGCATGGCGCGCGCCTTCAACCTCAACACGCCGGCCAGCGGCCGCATCCTCTCCGGCGGGGTCGACAGCACGGCGCTCTACCCGCCCAAGAAGTTCTTCGGCGCCGCCCGCAACATCGAGGGCGGCGGCTCGCTCACCATCCTCGCCACGGCGCTGGTCGAGACCGGCTCGCGCATGGACGAGGTGATCTTCGAGGAGTTCAAGGGCACCGGGAACATGGAGATCAGGCTCGACCGCAAGCTGGCGGACAAGCGCATCTTCCCGGCGATCGACATCGACACCACCGGCACCCGCAAGGAGGAGCTGCTCATGGAGCCGGCCGAGGCGGCCGCCGTGTGGAAGCTCCGCGGCGTGCTGCACAGCCTCGACCCGGCGGCGGCCATCGAGCTGCTGATCAAGAAGATCCGCGAGACCAAGAACAACGCGGAGTTCCTCAGCGCGCTGGCGAAGAACGCCCGCTGACGACCCGCGCTCGCGCCCGCATCTCCGCGGCGGGGCGGCTCAGTCCGCCGCGGGGCGCTCCGGGCCGCGCACGCAGGTGCCGGTCGCGGTGCACACCACGACGGGCTCCTGGAGGAAGTCGGCGGCCGACTCGCTCACATCGGGCCGCGCGGCGATGACCTTGCGGGCCACGAACTCCATCTTCCGCGAGCGGTTGCCCACCTTGACGATCTCGCCGGTCGCCTCGATGTAGTCGCCGGCGCGCACGGGGGCCTTGAAGGCGATGCTCTCGTAGCCGGCGAAGAGTCCCTCGTCCCCGTCCATGTGGATCAGCAGCTCGGTGGCGACGTCGCCGAAGAGCTGCAGCAGCCTGGCGCCGTCGACGAGGTCACCGCCGTAGTGCGCGTCGTGCGCGCTCATCCTCATCCGGATGACCGACCTGTGTTCCATCCCGGCTCCTTTCGACTGCCGGACGTCGCCGCGCGTCGTCCGGGTGTGATCGCCGCCGGGCCGGTTATACCAGACCGGTGAGTCGTGCGGTGCGGTCGGGCGCAGGACCCGGGTGGCCGCGCCGCGACGGGGCCGGCGTCACACTCCGCGCCACAGGGCGTCGCGGTCGGGGGCGAAGACCGTCGGGGCGCGGGGGTCGTCGCAGGGTCCGCCGCTGACCATGCTGCGGTCGCCGAGGGCGACCGCCGCGTCGTGCGCGGACAGGTCGCCGGACGCGGCGCGTGCGATCGTCTCCAGACAGGCGAGCGACTCGCCGACCGCACGGCCGCAGAGCTCGGCGAACGTCTCGTGCCGCGCCTCCGAGGGTCGCCAGGGACTGCGCCACTCGCGTCGTTCGGCGACGAGGCGCACGGCTGCGGGGTGCGGCGCGGACGGGTAGATCTGGCTGCGCCAGACGCCGTCCGGGTCCAGCGCCGCCCCCCCGGCCTGGAGCGCCAGCGCGAGCGGCGAGAGGCGGTCGGTGAGCTGCGCGTAGACGAGCGCCATCACGTGCAGCGCCGCCTCGGTCTGGCGCGCGGTCCAGGGGATGCCGTACACGTCCTGCAGCACCACGGCCCACAGACGCGCCACCGCCCGGCGCCTCCGCGGGGTCAGGGAGAGCAGACGTCGGCTCCGTCCGCAGGAGACGCCGGGCGGTCGGCGCCGGGCCGCCAGCATGACGTCGAGAGACGCCTCGAGGACGCCGTGCCGGCGGGTCGCCCGCAGGGCGTCAGGAGAGTCGATGCCCTTGGGGGCGCCCCCGGTCCAGTACACGATCCACGGGTGCGCGCCGGCGTCGAGGCAGACGTGCGTCGCGTAACCGCTGATGTAGGCGTACAGGCCGGCCCGGACGCCCGGCGGCGCGGCGGCCGCCGTGGCGAGCATCGTCGTCAAGGCCGCGCGTGTGTGCTGCCGGTGCACCGTCCGGCCGGGGTGGCTGCGGACGCCCCCTCCCGGCCGCAGGCCCGCGTAGGAGAAGAAGTCCGGTCCCTGGGCGCCGACGGCGTACGCGTCCGGGGCCTCCGCCAGGAGGTCCGCCAGGTGTCCCGGGGGGAGCAGCGCCCGGGCGGCCTGTGCCACGTCGTGGTGGGCCAGCAGATCCGGCATGCCCGTCCTCCCCTCATCGTGCCGCCGTCCGGTCCGGCGGCGGCTCTCGCCCCCGCGCCTTCGCCGGGGCGCCGGGGTCCGTCGTCGACGGTTCCGGTGAGCGCGGCGGTCATGGTATCATTCCGCTTCGGCCTCGCGCCGGTTCGCGTCAGCACCGGGTTTGCTCCCAGAAGGGATCCGTACAGATGAAGAAGGACATCCACCCGCAGTACCAGGAGGCGACCGTCCACTGCAGCTGCGGCAACACGTTCACCACGCGCAGCACCAAGAAGGAGCTGCACGTGGAGCTGTGCTCGCAGTGTCACCCGTTCTACACCGGCAAGCAGAAGCTGGTGGACTCGGGCGGCCGGGTGGACCGTTTCGAGCGGCGCCTCAAGAAGAAGGCCGCCGCTCCGGCCAAGCCGAAGGCGCCCAAGGTCCGGCCGCCCAAACCCGAGCGTCCCCGGCCGCAGCCGGCGGCCGTGGCTGCGGAGACCGCGCCGGCGGAGGCCGCCGAGGCCGCCACGTCCGACGAGTCCTGACGTGGGCACCGGCGCCGAACTCCACGTCCGGCTCCTGCAGCACACGCCCGACCCGGACCGCGCCGTGGCCGTCGCGGGCCGGCTGTGTTACGCGCCCGTGTCCGCCGCCGACCTCCAGCAGGAGATGAGCGACGACGACGTCGCCAAGCTCGTGCGCATCCTCGTCCGCAGCGGCCATCACTCGGCGCTCGAGCACGCGACCTTCAGCTTCGCCGTGGACGGCGTGAGCCGCGCCTGCACACACCAGCTGGTGCGGCATCGCGTGGCGAGCTACAACCAGCAGTCGCAGCGCTACGTCAATTTCGGGGCGGCGGACAGCTTCGTCGTGCCGCCCAGCATCTCGGCCAACGCCGAGGCCGCGGCGGTCTTCTTCAAGGCGATGGAGGACGCCCGCGCCGCCTACGACAAGCTTGTGGAGCTCGGCCTCGGTGAGGGACGCACGCGCGAGAGCGTCCAGGAGGACGCCCGCTTCGTGCTGCCCAACGCCGCCGAGACCAGGATCGTGGTCACCATGAACGCACGCGAGCTGCGGCACTTCTTCCACGTGCGCTGCTGCAACCGGGCGCAGTGGGAGATCCGCGACCTCGCCTGGCGGATGCGCGGCATGGTCAAGGAGCTCGCCCCGAACCTCTTCGACCGCACCGGCCCCAGCTGTCTCTATGGCGCCTGCCAGGAGGGCAGGATGACCTGCGGCAAGCCGTACAAGCCGGAGGATGTCGACGGTCCGGCGGCCGCGCGGGCTTGACGTCCCGCCGCGCGTGGGTCCGGACTCAGGCGCCATGACGCGACGCCATCTCACCATCGCGCGACTGCTCCCTGCGCTGGCCGCGAGGCGCGCCCAGATCGGGGGCCAGGCCGTGATCGAGGGCGTCATGATGCGCGGCGTGGACTGGTGGTCCCTCGCGGTGCGCCGCCCCGACCGGAGCATCGGCCTGCACCACTTCCCGCTGGTCAGCTACATGAAGAAGTACCCCGTGCTCAGGCTGCCTGTGCTGCGCGGGGTGGTCGCCCTGATCGAATCGCTCGTCATCGGCGTGCGCGCCCTCACCAGATCGGCGAACGAATCGCTGGGCGAGGAAGAGGAGGAGCTGGGCAAGAAGGAGATCGGGATCACGCTGGTCATCGCTTTCGCCTTCGCCGTCGGCCTGTTCTTCATCGCGCCTCTCTTCCTCACCGGCCTGCTCGACCGCTGGCTGGGCGACGGATTCCTCTTCTGGCTGGTCGAGGGCCTGGTCCGCGTCGGCATCTTCCTCGCCTATCTCGTCGTGATCACCCGGATCAGGGACCTGCGCCGGGTGTTCGAGTACCACGGCGCCGAGCACATGAGCATCCACGCCCTCGAGCACGGCGAGGAGCTCACCGTGGCCAACGTCGAGAAGTACAGGACGCTGCATCTGCGCTGCGGCACCTCGTTCCTGCTCGTCGTCCTCGTGGTGTCGATCTTCGTCTTCGCCGCGGTGGGGCGTCCGGACTGGTACCTGCTGGTGCTCAGCCGGGTCGTGCTGGTGCCGCTGATCGCCGGCATCAGCTACGAGATCATCCGCTACGCGGGGCGCCACGAGCACAACCTGCTCGTCCGCGTGGTCATGGCGCCGGGGCTCGGCCTGCAGTGGCTCACGACCAGGCAGCCGGACAGCGGCCAGATCGAGGTCGCCATCGCCGCGCTCGAGAAGATCGTGGAGCTCGAGCCGCCGGACCGTCCACCGGTGAAGGGCGTGGAGGTCATGGCGTAAGCTGATGCCATGACGACCGTCGACGACCTCATAGCGGAGATAGAGCGGTCGTACGCGGAGCTCACGGAGCAGCTCGCCGATCCTGGAGTGCTCGGCGACCGCGTGCGCTACGCCGAGGCGGCCCGCGCCCACGCCGAGCTTCAGCCCGTGCACGAGCTCGCCCGCGGGTACCGCGAGGCTCAGCTGACGGTCACCGACGCCGAGGCGCTGCTCGCCGACGGCTCCACCGACGCCGAGATGCGCGCCTTCGCGCAGGAGGAGCTCGCCGACGGCCGCAGGCGGCTCGTCGAGCTCGCCGACGAGATCCGCGCGCGGGTGCTCACCCGCGACCCCAACGACGGCAAGGACGTGATCCTCGAGATCCGCGCCGGCGCCGGCGGCAACGAGGCCTGCATCTTCGCCGGTGAACTCGCACGCATGTACACACGCTACGCCCAGGCCAAGGGGTTCGACGTCGAGGTCCTCTCGGCCAACGAGAACGACGACGGCGGCTTCAAGGAGATGATCCTGGAGGTCAGGGGCCAGGGCGCCTACTCGGCACTCAAGTACGAGGGCGGCGTGCATCGCGTGCAGCGCGTGCCGGTCACCGAATCCGTCGGCCGTATCCACACGTCCACCGCGACGGTCGCCGTGCTCGCCGAGGCTGAGGACATCGAGGTCGACGTCCGCCCCGGCGATCTGCGCGTGGACATCTTCCGCGCCCGCGGGCCGGGCGGTCAGAGCGTCAACACCACCGACTCCGCCGTCCGCATCACGCACATCCCCAGTGGGGTGACCGTGAGCTGCCAGGACGAGAAGAGCCAGCTCCAGAACAAGGAGAAGGCCATGCGGATCCTGCGGGCGCGGTTGTTCGAGCTCGAGCGGGCGAAGCGCGAGGAGGAGCGCGGGGAAGCGCGGCGGGGCATGGTCGGCAGCGGCGACCGTGCCCAGAAGATCCGTACCTACAACTTCTCGCAGAGCAGGGTGACCGACCACCGCATCGGGCTCACCACGCACCGCATCGACGGCGTCCTCGAGGGCGATCTCGACGAGTTCACCGAGGCGCTCG
>JAAYBE010000215.1 GCA_012719015.1 Actinomycetota bacterium | reverse complement strand
TGCAGCATCTCGAGCAGCTTCTCGATGTCGGCGAAGTGCAGGCCGGTGGTGGGCTCGTCGAGGATGTAGAGCGTCCTGCCGGTGGCCACCTTGCTGAGCTCGGCGGCGAGCTTGACCCGCTGGGCCTCGCCGCCCGACAACGTCGTCGCCGGCTGCCCCATCCTGATGTAGCCCAGGCCGACGTCCTCGAGCGCCTTGAGGCGCCGGGCGATGCGCGGCACGTTGGCGAAGAACTCCACCGCCTCCTCCACGCTCATGTCGAGCACGTCGGCGATGTTCTTGCCCTTGTACCAGACCTCGAGCGTGTCGCGGTTGTACCGCTTGCCGCGGCAGGCCTCGCAGGGCACGTACACGTCGGGCAGGAAGTGCATCTCGATCTTGATCTGGCCGTCGCCGCGGCAGGTCTCGCAGCGACCGCCCTTGACGTTGAAGCTGAAACGACCGGGCTTGTAGCCGCGCAGCTTGCTCTCCGGCGTCTGGGCGAAGAGCTGGCGGATGTGGTCGAAGACGCCGGTGTAGGTGGCCGGGTTGCTGCGCGGCGTGCGGCCGATGGGCGACTGGTCGATGTCGATGACCTTGTCCAGCAGGCGGGCGTCGTCGATGCCGTCGTGCGCGCCGGCACGGAGCTTGGTGCCACGGTTGAGCCGCGCCGCCATGCCTTTGTAGAGGATCTCGTTGACGAGCGTGGACTTGCCGGAGCCGGAGACGCCGGTGACACAGGTGAAGGCGCCGACGGGGAACGACACGTCGATGCCCTTGAGGTTGTGCATGCGGGCGCCGCGCACCGTGAACCACTGCAGCGGGAGCCGCCGCTGGGCGGGCAGCTCGATGCGGCGCCGGCCGGCGAGGAAATCACCGGTGAGCGAGCCGGGCTGGGCGGCCACCTCGTCGGGCGTCCCCTGGGCGACCACGCGACCGCCGTGCTCGCCGGCGCCCGGCCCCATGTCGACGATGTGGTCGGCCAGGCGCATGGTCTCCTCGTCATGCTCGACGACCAGCACGGTGTTGCCGAGGTCGCGCAGCCGCATCAGGGTCTCGATCAGGCGCAGGTTGTCGCGCTGGTGCAGACCGATGCTCGGCTCGTCGAGGATGTAGAGCACGCCGACGAGCGCCGAGCCGATCTGCGTGGCGAGGCGGATGCGCTGCGCCTCCCCGCCCGAGAGCGTCGCCGAGGCGCGCTGCAGCGTGAGGTAGCCCACCCCGACGTCGTTCAGGAAGCGCAGCCGCTCCACGATCTCCCTGATGACGCGGTCGCCGATGAGGCGCTCCGTCTCGCTCAGCGACAGCCCGCCGAGGAAGCCGAGCGCCTCGCGCACGCTGAGGAGCGTGAACTCGTGGATGTTGAGCCCGCCGACGGTGACGGCGAGGCTGGTCGGCTTGAGCCGCGCCCCGTGGCACTCCGGGCACGGCCGGTCGGCCATGTACTCCTCGATCTTCTGGCGCACCTGCTCGGACTCGGTCTCGGCGAAGCGCCGCTGCAGATGCTTGACGATCCCCGGGAAGCTCGAGCTGTAGTGCCGCATGCGCCCGCGGTAGTTGCGGTAGCTGAGCGGGATACGCTCCTTGCCGGTCCCGTACAGGAAGAGGTCGCGGTCGGCCTGCGGCAGGTCGTCCCAGGGCACGCTGGTGTCTACCGCGAACGTCCTGGCGATGCTCTCGAAGACCTGCTCGAGCCAGCCGAAGGAGAGGTGTCCGTAGGGCAGGAGCGCGCCCTGGTCGATGCTGAGCGAGCCGTCGGGCACGACGAGGCCGGGGTCGATCTCCTGCGTGAACCCGAGCCCGTGACAGGCCGGGCAGGCGCCGTGAGGGCTGTTGAAGCTGAAGATGCGGGGCTCGATCTCGGGCAGCGAGATGCCGCAGTGGACGCAGGCGAACTTCTCGCTGAACGTGAGCCGGCGCGGCGCGACGCCGGCGATCTCGACGTCGACGAGCCCGTCGGCCAGCGCGGCGGCCGTCTCGACGGAGTCGGTGAGCCGCCGCCGCAGCCCGTCCTTCATCACGAGGCGGTCGACGACCACGCCGATGTCGTGCTTGAACTTCTTGTCGAGGTCGATGTCCTCGTCGAGCTCGCGCACGACGCCGTCGACCTCGACCCGCGTGAAGCCGTCGGCGCGCAGCTGCTCGAACAGCTTCCCGTATTCGCCCTTGCGGCCGCGTACGACCGGTGCCAGCACGCTGAAGCGCGTACCAGGCTCGAGCTCGCAGATGTGGTCGACGATCTGCTGGACGCTCTGCCCGGAGATGGGCCGTCCGCACCTGGGGCAGTGCGGATGGCCGATGCGCGCGTACAGCAGACGCAGGTAGTCGTAGATCTCGGTGACCGTGCCCACCGTGGAGCGCGGGTTGCGCGAGGTCGTCTTCTGGTCGATCGAGATCGCCGGGGAGAGACCCTCGATGCTGTCCACGTCGGGTTTGTCCATCTGGCCGAGGAACTGCCGCGCGTAGGCCGAGAGGCTCTCCACGTAACGGCGCTGACCCTCGGCGTAGATGGTGTCGAAGGCGAGCGAGGACTTGCCCGAGCCGGAGAGGCCGGTGATGACGACGAAGCGGTCGCGCGGCAGCGTGAGGCTGATGTCCTTGAGGTTGTGCTCGCGGGCGCCGGTGATGACGAGGTCGCTGGTCATGCGCTCACTCTGCCTGTCTGCTGTCGCTTTTCGATCATGACGCGTCGATGTGCGGTGTACCTTCGGCGCACCGCACGCCGGCCCGCCTGCGGCGGCCAGTGTGGGTCTGCCTTCGGAGGCCCTCACGTTGAGTGGACTACGTCGCTCAATCGATGAGGAGGAGACCCGTCCAGGCGGGGTGATCTTCCGCCGGAAGCTCGACGCTGAGGCCCGCCGCCACCGCCGTGGCGACCACGTCGATGCCCACGGCCTCCATCGACGGCCGCGCCTCGAATGGATGACGGCACGGCTCCCCCGATGCCTGACCGACGCACTCCTCGCAGAGCACGCACTCGCCGCCGGAGAAGGCGGCCGCGTAACGATAGCCCATTTTGAACGCGGCCCGTTCCAGATCGGTCATGAGGCGCGCGAACCGGTTCTGGCTCCGGCGCAGTCCCTCGACCCGCTCGGCGTCCGACCGGGCCTGCGCATAGGTCCTGCCGGCCAGCTGCGCGTCGACGCGGTCCTGCGTCAGCGGGATGTCCTGCTGGACGACGAGCACGTCGCCGTAGCGGGCCAGGACCTCGCGCGTCTCGACGGCCGTCATGACCGCCGGCGGGCACATGAGGTTGTGGCCGTAGGCGGAGCAGAGCGGCACACGGCACTTGAGGTTGACCCGCTCGTCGACCACGACCGCGACCGCCGGCAGCGGGGCCGCGCGGTCCGCGCCCAGGTCCCCGGCCGCGGCGATGAGCCTCTGCAGATGATGGGCGTCAGCCAACCGCCTCTCCTCTCCGTGCGAGTTCTTTGCCGAGCTCCCTGATCTCGTCGCGCAGCTTGGCGGCGTACTCGAACTTGAGCTGGTCCGCCGCCTCGAACATCTCGGCCTCGAGGCCGGCGAGCAGCTTCTCGAGGTCGTGGCGCGGCATGGCCACCTTGCGGGCGACGGCCTTCGCGGCGCGGCGGCCCTTGGTCGGCACCGCCGCCGCGTCGCTCATCATCGTGGCGATGTCGCTCACGCCCTTGACCACACTCTGCGGCGTGATGCCGTGCGCCTCGTTGTAGGCGGTCTGCTTGGCGCGGCGGCGGTCCGTCTCGTCGATCGCCGCCTTCATCGCCGCCGTGAGCCGGTCGGCGTACATGATCACCGTCCCGTCCACGTTGCGCGCCGCACGCCCGATCGTCTGGATGAGGCTCGTCTGGCCGCGCAGGAACCCCTCCTTGTCGGCGTCCAGGATGGCGACCAGCGTGACCTCGGGGAGATCGAGCCCCTCCCTCAGGAGGTTGATGCCCACCAGCACGTCGAACTCGCCGAGGCGCAGGTCACGCACGATCTCGATGCGCTGGAGCGTGTCGACCTCGCTGTGGAGGTAGCGCACCTTGAACCCGTTCTCGATCAGGTAGTCGGTGAGATCCTCCGCCATGCGCTTGGTGAGCGTGGTCACCAGCACCCGCTGGTCGGCGTCCACGCGGCGGCGGATCTCGTTCATGAGGTCGTCGATCTGCCCTTCGATCGGCCGCACCCGCACCTCGGGGTCCACCAGGCCGGTGGGCCGGATGATCTGCTCCGCGACGTTGACGCTGTGGGCGAGCTCGAACTCGCCCGGCGTGGCGCTCACGAAGATGAACTGGGGCACCTTGTCGAGGAACTCGTCGAAGCGCAGCGGACGGTTGTCGAGCGCGCTCGGGAGGCGGAAGCCGTAATCGACGAGCTGCTGCTTGCGCGAGCGGTCGCCCTCGCTCATGGCGCGGATCTGCGGCAGCGACATGTGCGACTCGTCGACGAGGCAGAGGAAGTCGTCGGGGAAGTAATCGAGCAGGCAGTTGGGCGTGGCGCCGGGCTCCTTGCCGAGCAGGATGCGCGAGTAGTTCTCGATGCCGCTGCAGTAGCCCATCTCGCGCAGCATCTCCATGTCGTACCGGGTGCGCTGGCGCAGGCGGTGGGCCTCGACGACCTTGCCGCGCTGCTCGAACCAGGCGCAGCGCTCCTCCATCTCGCGGCCGATCTCGACGAGGGCGCGCTCGATGGCGGGGTCGTTGGTGACGAAGTGCGTGGCCGGGTAGACGGCCACGTGACCGGGTCTGTCGAGCACCTCACCGCTGACCGGGTCGTAGCTCACCAGCCGCTCGACCTCGTCGCCCCAGAGCTGCACGCGGATGGCGGTATCCTGGGCGGCCGGCCAGATCTCCACCGAGTCGCCGCGCACACGGAACTTGCCGCGCGCCAGCTCGAAGTCGTTGCGCGCGTACTGGATGTCGACCAGCTTGCGCAGCATCTCGTCACGCTCGACGGTCTGGCCCACCTGGAGGAGGACCATCCGCTCGAGGTACTCCTCCGGCGAACCCAGACCGTAGATGCAGCTCACGCTGGCGACGATGACCACGTCCCGGCGCAGGAACAGGGACGTCGTGGCCGCGTGGCGCAGGCGGTCGATCTCGTCGTTGATCGACGAGTCCTTCTCGATGTAGAGGTCCTGCGCCGGCACGTACGCCTCAGGCTGATAGTAGTCGTAGTAACTGACGAAATACTCCACCGCGTTGTCCGGCAGGAACTCACGGAACTCGTTGCAGAGCTGGGCCGCCAGGGTCTTGTTGTGGGCGATCACCAGGGTGGGCTTCTGCACCTTCTCGATGACGTTGGCCATGGTGAAGGTCTTGCCCGAGCCGGTGGCCCCGAGGAGCGTCTGGTAGCGGTCGCCGCGCAGGACGCCCTCGGCCAGGGAGGCCACGGCCTCGGGCTGGTCGCCGGTGAGGCCGTAGCTGGCCTTGATCGTGAACTGGGTCATGCGCTCTCGATGCTAACGGTACGAACACATGTTCGCAACCAGGGGGCTCCGCCGCCCCGTTCGCGGACGCCTCAGACACGCAGGCGGTCGCCGTACACCTCACGGTATACCCGGCGCGCGCGCAGCACCGTCTCCACGTACGCCCGCGTCTCCGGATACGGGATGTCGGTCAGGCGCAGCCGGCGCCCCTCGGACCGCGCCGCGCCGAGCCACTCCTCCACGGCGCCCATGCCGGCGTTGTAGGAGGCGACCGCGGCGCGCAGGTCGCCGTCGAACACGTCCAGCGCAAGGCGGAGATAGTACGAGCCGTACCGCACGTTGATACGAGGGTCCTCGAGATCCGCCGCCGCGAACCGGACGCCGCCGGACTGGCGGGCGATCTGCGCGGCCGTCTCGGGCAGCACCTGCATGAGCCCGACGGCGCCCTGGGGCGAGCGCGCATGCTCGTCGAACCTGCTCTCCGCGTAGATGACCGCCGCGACCAGCGCCGGGTCGAGGTCGTGGCGCGCGGCGCCGGCGCGGATCGCCTCGACGTGCTCCAGCGGATACACCGCCTCCCGGTACCACGAGGAGCCGACGCCGCCGGCCAGCAGCGGCCCCGCCCAGCGGACGGCCCCTGCGGCCGCCGCGAGCACGAGCGCGGCGAGCCCGAGGCCGACGATGAGACGCCTCACGCGGTGTCTCCGCCGTCGTCCGCAGCCGGGACGTCCCCGGCGAGGATGCTCGCCACGATCTGCCCCACGAACTCCCTGAGCTTCCTGCGTGAGCCGGAGTTGTCGAAGACGAAGTCGCTGCGCCGGGCCTTCTCGTCCTCAGGCATCTGCTGCGCGAGCCGGCGCCGGAACTCACTGTCGGTCAACTTCGCGGCGACCCGCTTGCGACGCACGTCGCCGGGCGCCGTGATGAGCATCACATGGTCGAACCAGCGGTCGAACCCCGTCTCGAAGAGCAGCGGTACCTCGACGACGATCAGCACCGGCCGCGGCCGGGCGCGCTGCTGGCGCTCGACCCACTCGGCCACGGCCGTGCGCACGAAGGGGTGCAGGAGGTCCTCCAGCCAGCGCAGTTGGGCCGCGTCGGCGAACACGATCCCGGCCAGGGCCGGCCGGCTGATGCCGCCGGCGCCGTCGTCGACGGCGTCGCCGAAGCGCTCACGGATGCGGTCGACCACCTCGGGGGCGGAGTACAGCCCGTGGACGATGTCGTCGCTGGAGATGGTGGCCGCACCCAGCTCGCGCAGGTAGGCGAGGGCGGTGGACTTGCCTGAGCCGATGCCCCCGGTCAGGCCCATCACCGGTATGCGCGCAGGGGATGCGCTCATGCTTCACCGAGCGGCGATGTCGGGCGGGGCGACCAGGGACGTGCTGTCGCGGCGCCCCGCCGCCGACATCAGGATCCGGCGGGCTCCTCCGCGGCCTCGTCGTCGGCGGCCGCCCCGGCCGGGAAGACGTCGTCGCTCAGCCCGAGCTCCGGCTCGGGCTCAGGCTCGGCCGCGACCGGCTCGGCGGCCTCGGCGACGGCCTCAGCGCCTTGATCCGGCGCCGTCTCGTCGCCCTCGGCCTCATGGCTCGCCCCGGTCTCCGGCTCGGTCTCCGGCTCGGTCTCCGGCTCCGGCTCGGGCTCAGGCCGCGCGACGGGCCGCATGGGCCTCACGTTGTCGCCGTCCACCCGCTTGATGCTCAGGCTGAGACGACGGCGCTCGGAGTCGACCTCGATGATCTTCACGTTGACCTGCTGGCCGACCGACACGACCTCGTCCGGACGCTCGACGTGGCGGTTGGCCAGCTCGCTGATGTGCACGAGACCCTCGATGCCCTCGTAGATCTCGACGAAGGCGCCGAAGGCGACGATCTTGGTCACGCGGCCCTCGACCACGTCGCCGACCTTGTGCCGGGCGACGATCTTGCGCCAGGGGTCTTCCTGGGTCTGCTTGAGACCGAGGCTGATGCGCTGGCGGTCCCGGTCGATGTCGAGGACCTTGACGTTGACCTTCTGGCTGACCTGCAGGACCTCGGACGGATGGTTGATGTGGGTCCAGCTGAGCTCGCTGATGTGGATGAGGCCGTCGATGCCGTCGAGGTCGACGAAGGCGCCGAAATCGACGATGTTGCTGATCGTGCCCTCGACGATGTCGCCCACGTTGAGCTGGTCGATGATCTGCTGGCGGATCTCCTTGCGCTCCTCCTCGAGCACGGCCCGACGGCTGAGGACGACGTTGTTGCGGTTGCGGTTCATCTCGATGACGCGGCAGTTGAGCTCGCGACCGACGTACTCGTGAAGGTCCTGCACACGCCGGATGTCGACCAGCGAGGCGGGCAGGAAGCCGCGCACGCCGAGGTCGAGGATGAGCCCGCCCTTGACCACCTCGATGACCGTGCCGGTGACGGGCTCGCCGCTCTCGAAGGCGGCCTCGATGCGCTTCCAGGCCTTCTCGAACTTGGCCCGTTTCTTGCTCAGGATGAGACGGCCGTCGGCGTCCTCCTTGGTCATGACCAGCGCGTCGACCTCCTCGTCGAGCTGGACCTCCTCGGAGGTGTTGACGTTCTTGCGGATGCTGAGCTCGTTGAGCGGGATGACGCCCTCGGACTTGTAGCCGATGTCGACCAGGACCTCGTCCTTGTCGATGCGCACGACCTTACCGGTGACGATGTCCCCCTCGCTGAAGTCGGTCAGCGTCATGTCGTAGTTGGGGACGATCTCGCCGTCGACCTCGATGAGATAGCCCTCGCTGCCCTCCACGACGTTCGGCGCGTTGGCGGGGTCGGTGATGGTGGCGTCGGTGGGGTTGTCGGTCATGAGTAGGTGTGCCTCCCGGTCACTTGGCGGTCCGTCGCTGATGGAGGGGTCGGCCCGCGGACCGCGGCGGGCCTAAATCGGGGATTATAGCAGCCGCAGGCCCGGCAATCGAGTCCGGCCGACGCGGATGCAGGCCGGCAGGACCGTCCGCGCCTCAGCCTTTGGCCGCCACCCAGTCGTCGCCCGCCCCGACCTCCACCTCGAGCGGAGGATCGAGGTCGAGGGCGCCGGTCATGGCGTCGCGCAGCAGCGGCAGGCACACGTCCACCTCGTCCTCGGGACATTCGAGGACCAGCTCGTCGTGCACCTGCAGCACCAGTCGAGACGCCAGCCCGCGACGCTCCAGCTGGCGGCTCACGGTGACCATGGCGACCTTGATGATGTCGGCCGCCGTGCCCTGCAGGATCGTGTTGACGGCGAGGCGCTCCCCGAGCGAGCGGTCGCGGTAGTTGGACGAGCGCAGCTCCGGCACGGCCCGGCGGCGGCCGAACAGGGTCGTCACGTGACCGTCCTGCGTCGCCTGGGCGATCACCTGCTCGCGGAACTCCTTCACCTTGGGGTACTTGGCGAAGTAGGCCTCGATGAAGGCGCGGGCCTCCTCGACGGGGATGTCCACCTGCTCGGAGAGGCCGTAGGCGGAGAGTCCGTACATGATGCCGAAGTTGGTGGCCTTGGCGCGTTCGCGCTGCTGCCGGGTGACCTCCCCGACGGGGATGCCGGCGACCGCGGCGGCGGTGACGCGGTGCACGTCCTCGCCGCGATGGTAGGCCGCCAGCAGGGCCGGCTCGCCCGAGAGCGACGCCATCAGGCGCAACTCGATCTGCGAGTAGTCGGCCACCACCAGGCGGTGCCCCTCGTCGGCCACGAAGCAGGCGCGGATCTCGGCGCCGAGCTCGGTGCGCACGGGGATGTTCTGCAGATTGGGGTTGGAGCTGGAGAGCCGTCCCGTGGACGCCACCATCTGGTTGAAGGTGGTGTGCAGCCGGCCGGTGGCGGGGTCGAGGCGGGCCGGGAGCGGCTCGAGATAGGTGTTGAGCAGCTTGGTGAGCTCGCGCCACTCCTCGACCGCCGGGACGATCGGGTGCCGGTCGCGCAGCGTCCGCAACACACGAGCGTCCGTCGAGTACCCCGTCTTGCCCTTGCGGACCGGCTCCAGGCCGAGGCGGTTGAACAGCACGTCGGCGAGCTGCTGCGGCGAGCCGAGGGTGAACGGGCCGCCGGCCAGCCGGACGACCTCGTCCGCCAGCTCGTCGATGCGGTCGCGCACGCGGGCGGTGATCTCACCGAGCCGGTACGGGTCCATCTTGACGCCGGCGGCCTCCATCTGCGCGAGCACGCGCACCAGCGGCAGCTCGACCTCGCGGAAGAGCCGCTCGAGGCCGAGCTCCACGAGGCGCGGCCGCTGTGCCTCGGCCACGCGCCAGGTGAGGGTGGCCCGCGTGGCCGCGGCGGCCTCGGCCGCCGGCCCCTCGACCAGCCGGGCGCCGTCGTCCGCCCCCGCGAGCGCGAACAGCGTGCGCTCCTTCTCGGGCCGCTCCGGCGCCAGCAGATAGGCGGCCACCGCGGTGTCGAACGCCGGACCCACGGGAGCGTGCACGAAGCCGGGCTGCGCCTTGGCGTCGTGCACGACCGCGTGCGCCGCGAGCAGCCACAACGAGCCGGCCCTCGCGGCGTCGGCCGGCGCCACGAGACACACGTCGCCGCCCGCGTGCGCCGCCACGGCGAGCCCCTCTCCCCCGTCGTCGCGCGCCTCGAAGGCGAGCGCCGCCTCGTCCTTCTCGAGCAGGGCGGCGACGGGGCCCACGTCGCGCTCCTGCGCCAACCGCACCAGGGCGCCGCTCACGGCGCCGGGCGGGACGGCGCCGGCGTCCCCGCTCACCTCGCGCAGCCGGCGCCGCAGGTTGCGGAACTCGAAGCGCGCGAACGCCGCGTCGACCTGCTCGACCGGCAGGCGGTACCCGCTGCGTCCGACCACCTCCACGAGGTCGTGCTCGAGAGGCACGTCGCAGACCATGGTCGCGAGTCGCAACGAGAGCCGGGCGACGTCTTCGTGCTCGGCGAGCAGCGCGCGCCGCTTCTCCGACTTGACCTCGTCGAGGCGCCGGTACATCTCGTCGATGCTGCCGAACTGCTGCAGGAGCTGCGCCGCCGTCTTCTCGCCGATGCCGGGCACGC
>JAAYBE010000214.1 GCA_012719015.1 Actinomycetota bacterium | reverse complement strand
GGCGGGACCATCTCGAAGACGTTGTCGACGCAGGTGTAGTCGTGGTAGCCGAGGCGTGCGATGGGCCGGACCTTGAGCAGGTCGAGCCGGCCGGCCGCGTCGAGCACGGCGTCGTCCACGTGGACGTGCTCGACGCGGCCGATCACCAGGTCGACCGAGGGCGTCTCGCGGGCCGCGGGCAGACGTACCGTCTGCAGGTAGCGGCACTCGAAGTGGCAGGGCGATTGCCGTACCCGCGGCCCGGGCGCCTCGACGCACTCCTCCTTGTCGACCCCGGCGAGCTCGAACTCGTCGACCTCCGGGCCGACCGCCCTGGACGAGACGTTCACCGCCTCGCGCAGGTCCCAGGTGGCCATGTTCCAGACGAACCAGCCGGTGGCCTCGGTGTTGCGCACCGTGTCCTTGCGACCGCCCAGCACCGACTGGTTGGCGGCGAACATCACCATCGGCGGGTCCCAGGTGAGGTTCTGCCACTGGCTGTAGGGCGCCAGGTTGGCGACGCCGTCCGGCGACACCGTCGAGAGCCAGCCGATGGGCCGCGGCACGGTGCAGGCCTTGAACAGGTCCTGCCGGAAGGTCGATGCATCTGCCGGACTCGTGTCCATCTGGTCACACGCCTCCTTCGCGCCGCCACTGCGTCCTCACCGTCGGCGCGTCCTCGCTGACTCGGTCCTCAGCTCCGCCCGCTCAGCCCGCTTCCGTCTCGGCGTGTCCGCGCCGGCGGCGCACGAGCACGACCGCGGCGACCATCGCCACGACCGCGGCGATCACGACCGGCAGGACCCAGGAGGACGACGCACTCGTCGCGCCGGCCGACTTGGGCTCCACGAAGCGGTAGGTGTCGATGTTGTTGAGGCTGTACAGCACGGCGCCCTGTTCGCCGTCGGGCGCGTCACTCGGGACACTGACCCAGCCTTGCCAATCCCGTGTGTTGTACGCCTCGAGCTGGTGCGGGTAGACGAGCACGGCGTAGGCGGCGTCCTCGTAGAAGATGCGCTGCATCTCCTGCACGAGCGGCAGCCGCTCGGCCGGGTCGATCGTCTCCATCTGGCGGACGTTCAGCTTGCTGTACTCGGGATCCGTCCAGCTGCTGTCGCTCCAGCCTTGGATCTGCTCCGGCGTGAAGACGTTGAGCATGAAGTTGGGGTCGACCTCGTTCATCCAGTAGAGCACGCACATGTCCCAGTTGGGCGTGAACGTGTCGCCGGTGTACTCGTACTGGACGTCCATCAAGGCGCCGAAACTCATGACCTGCAGGTCGAGCTTGACACCCACGTCGCGCAGCCAGCCGACGATGAGTTTGCCGGCCGTCTGGTTGGCGACGGAGTCGTTGGTCGCGTACAGACGCAGGGTGAGCGGCTTGCCCTGGGGCGTCTCCCGGACGCCGTCGCCGTCGACGTCCTTGTAGCCCGCGTCATCGAGGATCTGCCTGGCCTTCTCGGGATCGTACGTGAAGGCCTGGTCGGCGGGGGGCTCCCAATGGTAGTCGGAGGCGGGGACGATCACCGTCGAGCCGGGGACGGCGAAGCCCTGGAACGCCACCTTGGCGACCTTCTCCCGGTCCACGGCGTAGTTCACAGCCTGGCGGAAGCGCACGTCCAGGAGCACCGGGTTGCCCTTGGAATCGGGGTTGTCGTAGCAGTTCATCGCCAGCTCGTTGAAGCTCCAGGACGTGGCCTCGTTCGTCGTGATGCCGGGCGTGCCCTGGAGCTGCTTGAACCCGGCCATCGAGACGTCGACGGCGCCGTCGATCACCCCGAGCTTGAGGTCCTGGAGCATGGTGTCGGCGTTGGTGTAGAAGTCGAAGATGACCTCGTCGACCTTGGGCGCGCCGCCCCAGTAGTCCTTGTTGGCGACCAGACGCATGTACTTGCCGCGGCTCCACTCCACCACCTGGAATGGTCCGTTGCCGATGATGGGGGGCGCGTTCTGGTAGCTCGTCGACGCCGCCTTGCCGCTCACCTTGCTCCAGATGTGCTCCGGGAGGATGGGGACCAACGTGCGCAGCATGTTGGCCTTGGGGGCGCTCGTGTAGATCTTGACGTGCGTGTCGTCGACGGCCTCGGCCCTGGTGATGCTGTCCGTGTAGGTCGCCAGATTGTGCAGTTCGTTCTCGATCACGTAGTTGAAGGTGAAGGCGACGTCGGAGGCGGTGACCGGCTCGCCGTCCTGCCAGGTGGCGTCGTCGCGGAGGGTGAAGGTCCACACCTTGCCGTCGGGCGAGACCTCCCATTCCGTGGCCAGTTCCGGGCGCGGACCGAGGTCCTTGTCGTCGAAGCCGACGAGGAAGTCGTAGTTCATGTGCCAGACGACGTAGTTGTTCGCCTGGTAGCCGACGAAGGGATTGAGGTTGTCCGGCTCCTGCATCCAGCCGACCCGCAGGATCGTCCGGCCGCCGTCGTCTGCGGCCGTGGGCGAGGGGCTGGAGGCAGCGAGAGCGACGCCCATCAGCCCCAGGGCGAGGGCGACGGCGGAGACCGCGGCGACCAGCACGGGCAGCCTCGGGATGACGTGTCGGGCTCGTGTCTTGCGACTCATGGTCGCTCCTTTCGCGTGTCTGCGGCGCATGGGTTGGTCCCCTTCAGGCTGCTCTCATCGCCACCTCCGGGCGGGCGGGGCGTCGCCGTGGTCAGGTCTGCCCTCTCACGCCGCACCAGCGCATGGCGATCAGCGCGACCGCGGCGGCGCAGTCGACCAGCGAGTCGATCGAGACCGACTCGTCGACCGCGTGCGAGTTCTCGCAGTCCGGGCCGAACGACACCGTCGGCGTGCCGAACCGGGTGAAGGTCGCAGCGTCGTGCCAGGTGTCGAGGCCGGTGACCCGGGGGTCGTGACCGAGGTCGCCGGCGGCGCCCAGGGCGAGCTGGACGATCTCGTGGTCGGCCGGCACCTCCGCCGGGACCACGTCCTGGATGAACTCGATCCGCAGCGGGTGCTCGTCGAACCAGGGGTCGTCGGCGACCGCGGCGCGCAGGCGGTCCGTGATCTCACGCTCCACGGCGCGTCCGGTGCCCTCGGCGTCGAGGTGGCCGGGCAGGTAGGTGACGTCGAGCGTCACGGTGCACTCGTGCGGGATCGTGACCACCCAGGTGCCGCCGGCGATGATCGTCGGCACGATGTCGCCCGGCGGCAGCAGCGGATGCTGATGGTCGGGGCGCGTGCGCCAGTCCTCGCGCATTCGCTGGACCTCGAGCAGCACCGGCAGGAGCTTCTCGATGGCGTTGACGGGCCCACCCTCACGCCAGTCGGGGTGGGCCAGCTCCGCGTGGCCGGTGCGGCCCAGCGCGGTGACGGTGATCGGCAGGCCGCCGCGGCAGGCGGCCTCGACGTTCAGGGCCGAGGGCTCGGCGCAGATGCCGGCGTCCGCACGGACGCCGTGCTCGACGGCGGCGAAGCCGCCGGCGCCGCCCATCTCCTCGTCGGTGACGGTGCAGAAGACGACGTCGCCGCCCAGGCGCACGCCCTCCTCGCGCAGAACCTCCAGCGCCGTCACGAGACAGGCGATGCCGCCCTTCATGTCGTTGACGCCGCGCCCGTACAGGCGACCGTCCCGGGCGGTGGCGACGAGCGGGTCGCTGGTCCAGTCGGCGCGCGGCTCCACGTCCACGGCGTCGATGTGGCCGTTGAGCAGCAGGGAGCGGCCGCCGGCGCCGCCCGCCACGTGGGCGGCCAGCTGCGGCCGGCCGTCGAAGCGCATCCCCGGGGGCAGGTTGCGGTGCCCCTCGCGGACCGGCTCCGGCACCCACAGGTCGGTCTCCGCCCCGAGCGCCCCGAGGCGTCGGGCGAGGATCGTCTGGAGCTTCTCCTCGTCGCGCGCCGGTTCGTTGTAGTTGCGCGAGGTGGTGTCGCAGGCGACGAGCTCGCCGACGAGGGCCACAAGCTCGTCGCGGCGGTCGCGGATGCGGGCGACGACCTTCTCCTCGAGCGCCGAACGCAAAGCGGTCACGTGCCCTCCCAGGATCAGCCCGATTCTTTGAACCGCGATTCTAAAGACAACCGGATCGTTGTCAATAGCTGGGGTCTTTGCGTACACTGACGACCGGATTGCGATTCGAACGACCGCTCGGCGGGGGTATGGCGCGACCGAAGCGACAGGACGAGAGAAGAGACGGGATCCGCGCCGCGGCCCGGCGCGCCATCGCGGCGCGGGGCTACGGCGCGGTCCGCATCAAGGACATCGCCAGCGAGGCCGGCCTCTCGTCGCAGTCCATCCTCTACTACTACCCCGACGTGGGCGAGCTGCTGGTGGAGACGATCGCTCACGCCGTCACGCGGTTCGTGGAGCAGCGGCGCGAGGCCGCCGACAGGCTCGACGACCCCGTCCTCCAGCTCGCGGCGACCATCGGCGCCGGCTTCCCCCGCACGCCGGAGGACGACACCACCATCATCTTCGAGTCCGCCGGCGCGTTCCGCCACGACGCCGCGCTGCGGGCCATGGTGCGGTCGCTCAACGCCCAGCAGGTCGAGATGTACCGCCGCATCCTCGACGTCGGGGCGTCACGGGGAGCCTTCCGCCTGAGCGGCGACAGCCTGGGCATCGCCACCAACCTGGTCGCCCTCGAGGACGCCTACAGCCTCTACATCCTTGAGGGCGGCCCGCCGAGCGTGGAGGAGGCCGTCCGTCTGGTCGCCGCCTACGCCTCCCTCGCCACCGGCGTGGAGATCCCCGTCGACGTGGGGCCGAGCGGGACGCAGCCGGGCGTCCCGGGCTGAGCGCAGGCTTCCGCCTCCATCCTCATGGCCTTCGGACTCGCGGTCGGGTCCAGGGTGTTTCCGCCGCTTCTCCGGTGCTGTATATTATGTATGCATCAGTGAGAACCCGCGCGTCAGCGCGCCACCGCGTGAGGAGGAGCCGAAGATGATCAAGGTCGCCGGGTGGGGCGCCGGCATGATGGGCCAGGGCCTCATGAGCTATCTGCTCGACCGTCCCAGGGACGTCGAGCTGGTCGGCGTCGTCGACACCGACCCCGCCAAGCAGGGGAAGACCGTCGGCGAGCTGCTGGGACGGCCGTGCGACGTCGTGGTCACCGGGGACCACGAGGCCGTGCTGGCGCGGCGGCCGGACGTCGTCTGCATCACGACGAGCAGCAACCTCCACGAGGTGGAGCCGCAGGTCCTGCCGGCGCTGCGCGCCGGTGCCGACGTCATCTGCATCGCCGAGACGCTCTCTTACCCGTGGGCCAGCGACCCGGAGCGGGCCGAGCTGTTCGACAAGGTCGCCAGGGAGAACGGGGTCACCTGTCTCGGCGCCGGCGTCAACCCGGGGTTCATGCTCGACGCGCTGGTGGTCATGTGGAGCTCGGTGTGCCTGCGCGTCGACAAGATCGTCGCCACGCGGGTGAACGACCTCTCGCCGTTCGGCCCCACGGTGCTGAACAGCCAGGGCGTGGGCGTCACGGTGGAGCGGTTCGAGCGCGGCGTCGCCGAAGGGAGCATCGTCGGTCACATCGGCTTCCCCGAGTCCATCGGTCTCATCGCCAGGGCGCTGGGGTGGACGATCGAACGCGTCGAGGAGACGCGCGAGCCGATCGTCTCCAGGGTCGAGCGCAGTACGCCGCACGTGCACGTGGCGCCGGGAGACGTGGCCGGGTGTCGGCACATCGCCCGCGCCTACGTCGACGGCGAGGTCAAGATCGAGCTCGTCCACCCGCAGCAGGTGCATCCCGAGATGGAGGGCGTCGAGACCGGCGACTACATCGAGATCCACGGCGACCCCGACGTCAACATGAGCAACCGTCCGGAGACCCCGGGCGGCAAGGGGACCTACGCCAGCGTCGGCAACTACATCCCGCTGATCAAGGATGCGCCGGCCGGCATGCTGACGGTGGTCGACATGCCGTTGCCGCGCTTCTGGACGCCGACGGCCTGAGCTTCGATGATGGAGGGTGCGCCGGCGACGCACGCCGGCCGGCGCCCATCGCATACCTGAAAGGGGTGACGGGAGTGGGAGACGTGGACCGCGCCCGGGAGGGCGACTGGGTCGAGGTCGAGGTCAAGCTGCTCGACCCCGCCGACCGCAGCACGAACCTGCCGCCGGAGACGGCCGAGAAGCCGCTGATGATGTGGGTCAAGGGGTTCGCCGAGGGCGGGGCTGTGCTCGGCGAGGAGTTGACGATCGCGACGATCACCGGCCGCCGCGTGAGCGGCGCCCTCTCGGCGGTGAATCCGGGCTACTACATCACCTACGGCCGACCCGTCCCGGAGCTCACGCACGTCGGCCGCGACCTGCGTGCCCAGCTCGCGGCCTACCGCGCCGCGGAGGCCGGCGGAGCGGCGCCGGCCGGCCCGTCGGACGAGGCGCCGGCCGAGGGGGGTGAGCGCTGATGGCCACCCGGTTCGACGCGATCATGGCGCGCCGCGGCGAGATCATGCGCAGGGCGCTGGGCATGGACTACTCGGAGTTCGAGATCAGCCCGGTCGCCTTCGACTACGAGCGCATGATGGGCGCGCACGGCTACTCGCTCGACGACATCGTCGCCATCCAGAGGCGCGCCGGCGTGGGCGACACGCCGCTGCTCGAGCTCCGCAACCTCACCGACCTGGTGCGCAGCGTGAGCGCGCCGGGCAACGGGGCGCGGATCTTCGTCAAGGACGAGGCCGCCAACCTCGCCGGCGCCT
>JAAYBE010000213.1 GCA_012719015.1 Actinomycetota bacterium | reverse complement strand
TGTCCGCCGTCAACCTCACCTCGCAGTTCCCCTTCACCGGGGATAACCCGCGGCAGCTCAACGGCGCCGTGATCATCACGGTCTGCAGCGACGGCTACCTCGTCTACAGCCTCTTCAACGGCGCCGCCTTCGACAAACGGTTCGTGCCGTACGAGGCGCTCGAGAGTGGTTTCGCGGACACCGGCAAGGTGGAACCCGGCAAGGTCGATCCTGGCAAGGTGGAGCCCGGTAAGATCGACCCCGGCAAGGTGGAGCCTGGCAAATCCGACACCGGAAAGGTCGACCCCGGGAAAGCGGACACCGGCAAGGCGGACGCGGCGAAGATCGACGCGGCGAAGACCGAGCTCGTCGTCCGACCCTAGCCCCGGCCTCGATCCTCCAGCGGTCCCGCGCCCAGGCCCCGAGCGCGACTCGGGGGCCTGGGCGCCGCGGCGTCAGGGAGCCTTCACCTCTCCGCGGAGCGACCCCGTCGACGTCGACGCCCGACGCTCACGGGTCCGCCGGCGACGCCGGAGGAGCCGACCTCCTGTCGATGGACCCCTCCCGATTTCAGCGTACGTGTCCGATATCATTCACACATGCAGTCACCGGACCTCTGAAGGAGGCTTATAACGGGACCGTGTCGACGGCGAACCGCTCCTGCGCGGATCGCGACACCTCCTCGCGAAAGGACGTGCCCATGAAGCGACTCCACCCGATGATGAGGGCGCTGTGCGCGCTCACCCTGCCGGCGCTGCTGGCGCTGCTCCTCGCGCCGGCGATCGCCGCGGCGACGCCGGCGGTCCACGTCGTCACGCACATCACGCCCAAGCCCGCCACGCCCAACGTGCTGAGGCCGGGGCAAAGCATCTCTCTGTCGCTCAGCTACGTCTCTCCCGAGCCCACCGGGGTGAGGATCCTCGTGCAGCCCATGAGCGGCGGCAAACCGGCGGCCGGGTGCTCCGCCCCCGACTCGCCTGTCTACCCGGCCGGCAGCGGTACGGCCACCAGGTCGTTCAAAATCACCAAGGGCGATGTGACGGTCAACCGGATCCGCATCCAGATGTGGAACGCCGCCGAGACGGTGAAGCTCCGGCAGGTCGTCATCCCCGTCCATTACAGGCTCACGAAAGCGAAGGCCAACGTGGTCCACGGGTTGGTGATGTCGCCCGTCCCCAACGTGCTCACGCACAAGCAGCGGGTCTCCGTCAAGTTCAAGTACCGGACGAACCAGCGGGCCGGCGTGCGGATCCTCGTCCGTCCGCTCACCGGCAAAGCGCTCACGCCGCGCTCCACCACGCACGCCTCGCGGTTGTACAAGGAGAGCGGCTCGGGGAGCGGATGGTTCACAGTGACCAAGGGCACGCCGGCGATCGACAAGGTGCGGGTCCAGATGTGGAACCGGGCCAAGACGAAGCGGCTCTTCACCGCCGTGGTCCCGGTGCACTACCGGTACAGGAAGCCGACCAACGTCGTCAGTTCCGTCGAGCTCGAGATACCGAACCCGAACGTCCTGCGGCTCAACCAGGACCTCGAGGTCAGGTTCAAATACGCGACCGATCGCAAGGACGGCGTCCGGATCTTCGTCCGCCCGATGACGAACGGGAAGAAGACGCCCCACTACGCCGCTCACATGTCGCCTCTATACCCTGCCGGAACCGGCACCGGCACGGGCCACTTCACGATCAAGTCCGACGCCGCCGAAGTGGATGCGATCGAGATCACGATGAAGACGTCCGATGTGACCACGACGCTGTTCAGAGTCAGGATCCCCGTCTCGCTCCGCTTCATCTAGCGACGCGGCGACAGCCGTCAAAGTGAAGCGGCGGGCGCCCCCGCAGAGGGGCGCCCGCCGCTTCGTCGTCGCACACGATCACCGTCGGCCTCAAGACCACTGAAGCTTGGGCCGATGCACCGAGTGTCCCGCGTGCGCGCCGCGACGCGCTGCAGTATCCGTCCGCGCGTCACGGGACGAGCGGGAGAGGTACGCCGCACGGCGCCTCGCACGTCGCAGGGAGGGCTGCACGTTGAGTACACGTCTCGAACACCTTCGTCACGTGACCGCACTGCTGGTCGCGCTGGCGCTCATGACCGTCGGGCTCCTCGCAGTGCCGGCCCGGAGCTACGCCGATCCGATCCAACCGGCGCCGCTCTCCCATCCCCAGACGACACTGGTCGTCCTCGTCGACTTCAATGACATCCAGATGCAGAAGACCGACGAGTTCTGGCGCGACCGGGTCTTCTCACTGGACGTCGATTCGGTCAACAGGTACTACAACGAGACCACCTACGGCACGCACCAGTTCCTGCCGGCCGCGGAGACGTACGAGGTCGCGAACGACGGCGTGGTGCACGTGACTCTCGCCAGGAACCACCCCGACGCGGGTCGCGATACGTGGTCCGTGAGCGGGTGCGTGATCGACGCCGTCACCGCAGCCGACCCCTATGTCGACTTCGCCGCGTTCGACGCGAACGGCGACGGCGTGCTGGACACCGACGAACTGCACCTCGCGGTGGTGCTCGCGGGTTACGAGGCCAGCGACTCGAGAGCCACCCGGCCGAGCATCTGGGCACATGCGAACCTCGGAGGGCTGAGTTGGCAAGACTGCCGGCCCGACGGGGTGCAGCTGACGACGTACATCGCCCAGGGTGAGCTCATCAGCCAGGAGGCGGGTCCGAACGGCATCGGCACCGTGGCCCACGAGCTGGGGCACTGCCTGGGCCTGCCGGACCTCTACGACACCACCGGCGCCTCCATCGGCCTCGGCACCTCAAGCCTCATGGCGAACGGCGCCGGCCTGAGCTGCGGAGCGGCCATGGACGGCTCTTCGCCGGCCCACCTCGACCCGTGGAGCCTCATCCAGATCGGCGCCCGCGAGCCGCAGGTGGTGACGGAGGACGCCACCGTCATCCTCCACGGGAGCAACACCCCGGACTACAACATCGTCAAGGTCCCCATCACCGACGACGGCAGCCAATACTTCCTGCTCGAGAACCGCATCACCGAGGGCTACGACCGGGGGCTCAGGGACGACCGTCACAGAGGCGGAGCCGCCTCGGGCGTCGCCATCTACCACGTGGACGAGTGGGTGATCGACGTCTGGGACACCGCCATCTACGGGACCAACCGCGGCGTGAACAGCAACTATCTGCGCAAGGCCGTCGACCTCGAGGAGTCCGACGGCCCGGCGCTGGACCTGCCCTGGGATTCGCCCCAGGGTGGGGACCACTACTTCTACGAAGGACACCACACCGTCTTCGGCCCCGAGACGTATCCCGACACCGGGGCCTATGTGGACACACTCACCAACGGCACCACCCGTCCCACCGGCATACGCATCGTGATCGAGGGCGAGTCCGGCGACGAGCAGATGAAGGCCCACATCACCTTCGGCTCCACGGCCACCGCCGAGGGCTTCGCCGGCGGTGACGGCAGCTACGCGCGGCCGTACCAGATCGCGACCAAGACCCAGCTCGACATGGTGCGCCGCCACTCCGACGCCCACTTCGTCCTCGTCGACGATCTGGAGTTCACCGGGGCGGACTTCGAAGCGGGCGGGGCCTTCTGCAACCGCGGCAAGGGGTTCCGGCCGCTGTTCGGCTCCGGGACCTTCAGGGGCAGCTTCGACGGGGCCGGCCACTCCATCACCGGGCTGCGCATCGACGCTTCGGGCACCGCGGACATCTACGCCGGTCTCTTCGGCACCCTGCAGGGCACGGTCAAGGATCTCGATCTGGTTGAGGCGACAGTCGCAGCGACGAGCACCAACGGCGTCAGCCACGCCGGAGGGATCGCCGGCAGGGTGCAGGAAGGGCTTCTCAGCGGGTGCTCGGTGAGCGGCTCCGTGACCGCCGACTGGGCGGGCGGGATCGTCGGCCACGCGCGTGGGACGGCGATCCGGGGCTGCCGCAACCGCGCCGCGGTGGAATCGCAGGCCCTCTACGTCCATGGATACGCCGGCGGGATCGTCGGTGAGGCCACCCGGACGACCATCTGGGACTGCGGCAACGAAGGCGACGTGGCGGTCCGCTGTCTCCGGGAGGAGGGTGTGAGGGCAGGACAGACCAGCCGCTTCAGCGCCGGCGGCATCGCCGGCCAGCTCTGGGGAGCCGGCTTCGCCGCCAACATCCAGCGATGCTTCAGTACCGGGGGCATCAGTACCGAGAAATGGGAGTACGACGACGACTACTGGGGGAGCCTCTGCATGTCCGGCGGTATCGTCGGCTGGACACGAGCGGGCGAGCCCGCCGCCGTTATGGATTGCTACAACGCGGGTCCTGTCTCAGCACCCACGGCGGCAGGCGGCATCGTCGGTTATGCGGCGGATGCCCTCACCATGTCGCGCTGTTACAGCGTGGCAGAGGACCCCACAGCGCCCAATGACAGCGGCGGCGGTATCGCCGGCATCGCGCATGATGGGCATGCCGACAAGATCACCGCTTGCTTCTTCCTCGAGACCCCTGCCTGCCCCAACGGTGTCCACTGGTGGCAGAGCGGCGAACCGCCGGCGCAGGACCCGACCACGCCCTGCACGGACGAGGAGATGCAGGCCCAGGAGTGCTACGAGGGCTTCGACTTTGACGACGTCTGGGTGCTGGCCGGCGCGAGCGGCTACCCCTATCCGCAGC
>JAAYBE010000212.1 GCA_012719015.1 Actinomycetota bacterium | reverse complement strand
GCAGACTCCCCATGTCAACCTCCTTCCGCAGTGACGGTTCGTCGCAGGGCACAGAGAGTCGGCCCTCCGTGACGGTGAGCTCGGAGGGCTGGTGCGGTGCCGGCTTCTGTGACGCTCAGGTCTCGACCAGCTCCAGGGCGCCTGGATGCCGCTCGACCTCGTAGCAGGAGCCGTCCTGCCAGCAGCGGTAGAGGACCCTGCCCCAGCGCGCCGAGAGGCCCCGCAGGGCCCGGTAGTAGCGCTGGCCGCGGGCGCGGTTCTCCTCATAGACGAGCCGCGCCCAGGGGCTCTCCGTCAGGCTGTTGAAGGCCCACCACGTGAACGCCTGACGGAGGCGGTGGCTGGCCGCCCGACGGAAGCGTACGCGGCGCGTCTTGCCGCTCTGGCGGGTCACGGGGGCGAGGCCCGCCTCGGCGAGCAGCAGGGCTGCCTCGGGGAAGCGTGCGCGATCCTCTCCGATCTCAGCCAGGAGGATGGCGGCCAGGACCGGACCGACGCCGGGGAAGCTGCGGAAGAGCTCGCCGTCGGGATGCTCGGCGAGGAGCCGGGCGATGCGCTCGTCGTAGGCCTCCCGCGTACGGGTAAGCTGCTCCAGCAGGTCGGCGTGATGGCGAGCGGCGAAGCTCTTGCCGGCGGGCGGTCCCCGGCGCTGCAGCGAGCAGGTTGGCGTGCAGGCGCTCGGCCAGCACCGCGGGAGCGACCCGGCCGGTGTAGCTGCTGCGCGCCAGGAAGCGCGCCATGCGCCGCTCGCCGACCTGAGCTGCCTGCGCCGGCGTCGGGTAGTCGCGGACGAAGGAGAGCGCCACCTTGCGGTCGAGGCGCGAGAAGAGTCGTGCTGCGGCGGGGTGGTAGCTTTCCAGGATGGCGTGGAGCTGGTTCTGCACGCGCACATGCTCGGCGACGATGCGTTCCCGGTCCCGGGTGAGAGCGCGCAGCTCGGCGAGCAGCGGGCTGGGCTCGGCGAGTGGCCGCCAACGCGGCTGCTCGTGACGCAGCGCATCAGCGAGCGTGAAGGCGTCGAAGGCGTCGTCTTTGATGGGAGCCACGCGGTAGCGCTCACGGATGCGGGCGGCGATCCGCGGGCTGACCGGGTAGACCTGCAGGCCGAGGGCCTGGAGGTGCTCGACGAGCAGGCCTTCGGCACGCTCGATCGCGACCGGCAGGTCCGCGCCGTAGGTGGCCAGTCGCTCGCCGAGCTCGGCGAGGCCGGCGACGTCGTGGGCGACCTGGAAGCTCGCGAGCTGACGACCACGCCCGTCGACGATCGCCACCTGATGCAGGCTGCCTCCCCAGTCGATCCCCGCGGTGATACTCTCTGGCATCTGCTCCTCCCGTGTCTGTGTCTGCCAGGGACGCAGATGCTCCAAGCGTGCGCGCCGGAGCCTGGCCGCTCATCTCGGTGCTCAACAGGCACGACTCCCTATCGCAAGTGCCGCGGCGCGCCACCGGCGGGAGGAGCAGGTCTGCACGCCGGACCTCGAAGGTCACGCTGCCAAGGCTCTCTCCCACCGGGGGAGCATCCGGACGACATCATGCCGTCCAGAGCAAGGGTAGGCAGATGACCGCTGCCACGAGGCGCCCGGCAACAGGGCGTCGATCGCGTTCGTGAGCCCGCGGTGGCCGTCGCTGACGACCAGCTGGACGCCCGCAAGGCCGCGCCCTGCGAGGCCGGCCAAAAAGACCCGCCAGGCGGCCTCGTCCTCGCTCGTGAACGTGTCCATGCCGAGGATCTCGCGATAGCCCTCCGCGTTCACCGCGCTGGCCACGACGCAGGCGGTTCGCACGATACGTCCGTCCTCGCGCACCTTGATTGCCAGGGCGTCGAGCCACAGGTAGGGGTACGGGCCGGCATCGAGGGGCCGGGTACGGAAGGCCGTCACTTCCTCGTCTAAGCCTGAATCCACCGCTCGGGGCGGATGATTCTCTCCGGAAGGTAGCATAGAATGACCTCCTGAGCAGGGCTTTAACGCAGCTGTAGTGGGCAGCTGCGGCCCCGTCAGGAGGTCACTCATATG
>JAAYBE010000211.1 GCA_012719015.1 Actinomycetota bacterium | reverse complement strand
CCCCACTCGCCCGAGGAGCAGGTGCGGCTGGTCGGGGAGGAGGTCGCGCGCAGCGGGGTGCGCCTCCTCGACCTCGAGACGAGCCGCTGCCGCCCGGTGGGCACCACGTCGCGGGGGACACGCCTCGAGGTGTTCGAGCCCTATCTCGATGCCGACCTGCGCGTCTGCGTCGGCAACATCGAATACCATTATTTCGCGGGCTTCAGCGGCGGGGCCAAAGCGGTGGTGCCCGGCCTGTGCTCCTACGCGGCGATCAGCGACAACCATTCCATGATGCTGGCTCCCACGGCGCGCGCCGGCATCATGGAGGGCAACCCGGTGCGCGAGGACATCGACGAGGCGGCGGAGATGATCGGCATCGACTTCATCCTCAACGTCCTGCTCGACGAGGAGAAGCGCATCTGGCACGCCGTCGCCGGCCACTTCCTCGCCGCCCACCGTGCCGGCGCCGAGATCTACGACCGGCGCTGCGACCTGCGCATCGCCGAGGCCGCCGATGTGGTCATCGCCTCTCCCGGCGGGCGCCCCAAGGACATCAACCTCTACCAGGCGCAGAAGACTCTGGACAACGTCTCCGGGGCGGTCAAGGACGGTGGGGTGATCGTGCTGGTCGCCCGCTGCCCGGAGGGCTTCGGCCAGCGGGTCTTCGAGGAGTGGATGACCGGCATGGGCAGGCCCCAGGTGCTCATCGACCGCATCCGGCGCGAGTTCGTGCTGGGCGGCCACAAGGCGGCCGCCGTCGCCGGCCTCCTCGACCGCGCCGACGTCTATCTCGTCTCCGAGTTCCCCGACGACGTCGTGCGCCGCATGTGCATGACGCCGTTCTCGAGCGTCGACGAGGCGGTCGCGGCGGCCCTGGCGCGCGCCGGCGACGCCGCCCGTTGTCTCGTGGTGCCGCACGGGAGCCGGGTCACGGCGGCCGCCTGACCAGACCGGACTGCGCGGCCCAGTCCCGGCGTCGTCCGCCGCCGACCCGCTACGTCGCGGCGGCCTCCCGGACGCGGTTGCGCAGGACGCCGATGCCCTCGACCTCCACCTCGACGACGTCGCCGTCGGCCATCGGGAGCTTGGGGTCGCGGAAGATGCCGACCCCTTCCGGCGTGCCGGTGAGGATGAGGTCGCCGGGCAGCAGGGTGAGGGCGCGTGAGACGAACGCGACCAGAGCACGCACGCCGAAGATCAGGTTGCGGGTGCGGGAGTCCTGCAGCGTCTCCCCGTTGAGACGCTGCGCCACGCGGAGGTCGCCGGCGTCGGCCAGTTCGCTCACCGGTACGATGCCGGGGCCGATGGGGCAGAAGGTGTCCTGGCTCTTGCCGCGGAACCACTGGCGGTCGCCGAACTGCAGATCACGGGCGCTCACATCGTTGGCGCAGACGTAGCCGTGTACGACCTCGAGGGCGTCGTCCTCCCGTACGTCACGGGCCTCGCGCCCGATCACCACCGCCAGCTCGGCCTCGGAGTCGACGTGACCGATGCCGGCGGGGAGGACGATCTCGGCGCCGTCGCCGCAGAGGGTGTTGGCGAACTTGGCGAACAGGATCGGGACGACAGGTGGTCTGCTCCCCTGCTCGGCGGCGTGGTCGCTGTAGTTGAGGCCCACGCAGATCACCTTGGGCTCGGTGCGGCCGAAGCGGGTCTGCCAGTCGTCGCGCCAGTCGTACATGCGGGCCTCCACGGAGAATGGGACGTCGGGCGGCTCCATCGTAGACGAGGGGCGGGCGGGGCGCCACGCGCCCCGCCCGCCCCTCGCGTCGGCCCGTCTCCCGACGGCGGCTGCAACGGCGCCGCCCCCGAGGCGGCCTGCGGGCGTCTCTCAGGCCTTGGCGTCGGGCCGCACCGCCATGTTGCGGTACACCCGCTCCATGTCTTCGGGGGTGAACTTGCGCGGGTTGTTGTTCCACAGGCGCGCCTGCGTCTTGGCTCCCTCGACGAGGTCGGGGATCGCCGACTCCGGGATGTCGACGTCGCTCAGGTACTGCGGGACGCCGAGGTCGTCGGCGAGGCGGCGCAGCGACGCCACGGTCACGTCCGCGGCCTCGCGGTCGGAGAGGCCGGTCATGTTCTCGCCCATGGCCTCGCCGAACTGACGGAACCAGCGCAGGCAGGCGAGCTTGTTGAAGTCCATCGCCCAGGGCAGGACCATCGTGTTGGCGACCCCGTGCGGCACGTGGAACATGCCGCCGATGGGGTACGAGAGGGCGTGCACGGCGCCGACCCCGGCGTTGCCGAAGGCGATGCCGCCCATCATGGAGCCCATGGCCATGTTGTCGCGGGCCCACATGTTGCCGCCGTCGAACACGGCCGTGCGGATGCTCTGGCTGATCAGCTTGATGCCCTCGTAGGCCAGGGAGTCGGTGTGCATCGTGGCGTTGACCGAGATGTACGCCTCGATGTTGTGGATCAGGGCGTCCATGCCCGACGCGGCGGTGACGTTCGGCGGGCAACTCACGGTGAGCGCCGGGTCGATGAGCGCGACGTTCGGCATGAGGAACGGGCTCACAAGGCCCTGCTTCACGTTGAGCTTCTCGTTGGCGAAGATGGCGATGGCGGTGCACTCGGAGCCGGTGCCCGAGGTGGTGGGGATGGCGATGATCGGCAGGCCCTTCTTCCTGACCTGGTCGATGCCGACGTAGTCGTACACGGTGTCGCCGGTGTGGGGCAGCACCGCCGCCGCCTTGGCGACGTCGATGGGCGAGCCCCCGCCGAAGCCGACGATGAGGTCGTAGCCGCCCTTCTCCACGATCCGGACGATCTCCTCGATCGTGTTCATCGGCGGCTCGGGGACCGTCTTGTCGTAGAAGTCGACCTCGAGGCCGGCCTCGACCAGCGGCCGTTCGACGTCGATGCACATGCCGCATTCGCTGACGCCCTCGTCGGTGATCACCAGTACCTTGGTGCCGTTGAGCTTCTTCGCCTCGATGCCGAGCTGGTCGACGGCGCCGATGCCGGTGATGAGGGTCTTGGGCTGGCGGTGGATGCGCATCTTGCGCTCGACGCGGCGCAACTCGGGCGGCGTGCCCGTGGCCGACGAGATGACGCGCGGTTCGGGCTCGTTGTGGACGTGCTCCATGGCTCTCAGCTCTCCTTGGTGAGCGGTTGGCGGGGGAGGCGGCCGACCCCGTAGACCTCGGCCGCCTCCTCCCGGATCTGATCGCGGAACGCCGGGTCGGCGATCTCGACGAGCGTCTCGGCGCGCTCGCGGAGACCGCGCCCGCGCAGATGGGCGACGCCGTGCTCGGTGACGACGTAGTCGACGTCGGCGCGCATGGTGGTGACCGCGGTCCCCGGCGCCAGCGCGGCGACGATGCGGCTGACGGTGCCCTTCTTCGCCGTGGACGGCAGGGCGATGATCGCCTTGCCGTCGCGGCTGCGGGCGGCGCCGCGCACGAAGTCGACCTGGCCGCCGATGCCGGTGAACTGCAGCGGACCCATCGAGTCGGCCACGACCTGCCCCATCAGATCGACCTGGAGGGCCGAGTTGATGGAGACCACGCGGTCGTTCTGGCCGATGATGTACGGGTCGTTGGTGATGTCGACCGGCCGCATGTGGACGACCGGGTTGTCGTCGACGAAGTCGTACAGGCGCCGCGTGCCCATGAGGAACGTGGCCACCATCTTGCCGGGGTGGAAGCTCTTGCGGGCGTTGGTGATGACGCCCTCATGGTAGAGGTCGACGACGCCCTCGCTGAACATCTCGGTGTGGATGCCGAGGTCGTTCTTCTCGTGCAGGAACATGAGGACGGCGTCGGGGATGCCGCCGATGCCGAGCTGCAGGCAGGCGCCGTCCTGCACGAGGCCGGCGATGTGGCGGCCGATCGCCTCCTCCACCGGACCTATCCTGGGGGGCGGCAGCTCGATGATCGGCTGGTCGCTCTCGACGATCGTGTCGATCTGGTTGAGATGGATGAACGAGTCGCCGTGGGTGCGCGGCATGTTGGGGTTCACCTGGGCGATCACCGTCTTGGCGGCCTCGGCGGCCGGCTTGGTGTAGTCGACCGAGATGCCGAAGGAGCAATAGCCGTGTTTGTCCGGCGGCGAGACGTGGATGAGCGCCACGTCGGGCGGCAGGTAGCCCTCGCAGAAGAGCTTGGGGATCTCGCGGAAGAACACGGGGATGTAGTCGCCGCGCCCGTCCCTGACCGCCTCGCGGGTGCTCGCGCCGACGAACAGCGACTGGTGGAAGAACGAGTCGGCGAACTCGGGCCGGGCGTAGTCGCCCTTGCCCATCGCGACCATGTGGTTGATCTCCACGCCCCTCAGCTCGCCCGCCCGGGCGACCAGTGCGTCGACCAGTTCGAGGGGCTCGCCGCATGCATGGGCGAACACCACGCGGTCGCCCGACCTGACCCTGGCGAGGGCCTCGGCGGCCGTCGTCCGTTTGGCCGCGTATTCGGCCTTCCAGTCCATCCCCTTACTCCTTGAGCTTGCGTGTCACGGCGGCGGCGAGCTCGGACGAGGGCGTCGGGACGCCGTCGACGAGCTCGCCCGCCACCACGATCACGGGTGGTCGTTCAGGGCCGGCGGAGGCGCCCTCCGCGCCCGCTCCGGCCCGCCCGTCGCCCTCCGCGACGAGCTGGTGGTCCGAGGCGCAGGCCCGCAGGCAGCCGCTGACGTGCACGGTCGCCCCTCGGGGTACGTCCGGGTCGTCCTGGGGCAGGTCGGCGGCCACGGCCTCGCGGTCGATGTGGGGGTTGCAGCCCCCGCAGTACACGACCTTCACGCGTCGCTCCTCCGCCCCCGCGTCGGCCATCTTCAGCCGGCGACCGCCGTGGGCTTCTTGACCCTGCTCTTCTCCCAGGGCTTGCCGACCTCGGCGATGGCCTTGGCCAGTTCCTTCTTGTGGTTCAGGTTGGACTGGCGTGCGATCATGATCCGCTGCGCCTGCGGCGACCCGGCGCCGTGCAGGGACTCCGTCCGGTAGCCCACGGCGCCGGCGCCGAGCGTGAGGTTCTCGATCAGGCGCAACACCCGCATGCGGTCGATGACCGGCGTGTCGCAGGTGCCGACGAGGAACTTCTCGACGATGGGGCCGATCTTCTCGTCGGCGAGGTCCTGCGCCGACGGCATCGTGACCATGAGGCCGCCGGCGATGTCCTCGGCCAGGCGGGCGATCTCGTAGGGGAACCTCGTGATGTTCTGCTTGCACACGTTGGCCAGGAGCATGTCGATCTGCCAGTTCCCGGCCGGCATCTTCACGCCCTCATAGGAGCAGGCCAGCCCGCAGCTGAAGAGCGTCTCGTTGAGATGCGTCATCTCGATGATCTTGTCCTTGATGTGGCTGGCGCGGGCCACGCCGTTGTACTCCGCCGCCAGAGCCGCTGCGCCGATCAGGACGTCACCGACGCCGACCTTGCACCCACCGTAGCTCTGTCGGTGGAAGCCTGCGAAGCGCTCGACCAGCGCGCCCGAGAACTCGATCTCGCCGCACATGTACACGTGCTCCCAGGGGACGAACACGTCGTCGAAGACCATGAGGGCCTCCTGGCCGCCGAAGCGCATGTTGCCGACGTCGAGGTCGGTCTCTTCGAGCTTGCGCGTGTCGCAGCTCTGGCGGCCGTAGATGTACGAGACGCCCTCCGCGTTGGCCGGGCAGCTGAAGCTGACCGCGAAGTCCTCGTCGCCCTCGCGCATGGCGATGGTGGGCATGACGATGATCTCGTGTGAGTTGCAGGCCCCGGTCTGGTGCGCCTTGGCGCCGCGCACCACGATGCCGTCGTCCCGCTTCTCGACGATATGGACGTAGACGTCAGGGTCGGGCTGCTGGTGCGGCGGCAGGGAGCGGTCGCCCTTGGGGTCGGTCATGGCGCCGTCGGCGACGAGGTCCTCCTCCTGCAGATACCGCAGGTACTTCTTGAAGCGCTCGTGGTAGTCGGTGCCCCTGGCCTGATCGGTCTCCCAGGTGACGGAGTACAGGGCGTTGACCGCGTCCATGCCCACGCAGCGCTGGAAGCACGAGCCCGTCTTCTGCCCCAGCAGGCGCTGCATCTTGACCTTCTTGGCGAGGTCTTCGGCGGACTGGTGGATGTGCGTGAAGCGGTTGATCTTCTCGCCGGTGAGGTGGCTGGTGGCCAGCATGAGATCCTCGTACTCCGGCATGGCCGCCAGCTCATAGGTCATCGCCATGCAGTTGATGCTCGGGCGGATGAGCGGGTGGTTCACGTAGTCGTCGACCTTCTCGCCGAAGAGGTAGATCTGCAGGTGCAGATCGGCGAGGCTCTGGACGAACTCCTCAGGCGTCTTCAGGGCCATGTGGCGTGCTCCTTCCTCCACACCGCGGAGGTGCGGCGTCGTCGGCGGCGCGGGAGAGACGGGCCGAAGGACCGGGGGACCCGCGTATGTCGTCGTCCCCCTGACTATAGGAGCCTCAGAAGGATACGTCAATTTGGCGTAATGGAAGGGAAGGGTATCTAATGACCTCGACATAATGTACAAATGCAATCGATGAATCTGAAGGGTTGGCCGGTGCTCGGGCGCGGGACGGGCAAGTATCATTCGGACAGGCGGCCCGACGCCGTCGTTCCGCCGTTGTCGTTCGAGCCCGCGTCGGCCTGTGCGGGAGGGGGAGGAGCCACCTGTGACGACTCAAGTAGACGACTACATCGACGCCATCGTGGAGGACGTCAAGAGGCGGGACCCGGACCAGCCGGAGTTCCACCAGGCGGTGGAGGAGGTCGCGCACAGCCTCGCGCCCGTGCTCAGCCAGCGCCCGGTCTACCGGGAGATGCGGGTGCTGGAGCGCATGGTCGAGCCGGAGCGTGCGATCCACTTCCGCGTACCGTGGATGGACGACGAAGGCGTCGTCCAGGTGAACCGTGGGTTCCGAGTGCAGATGAACGGGGCGATCGGCCCCTACAAGGGCGGTCTCAGGTTCGCGCCGTCGGTCAATCTGGGCGTCATGAAGTTCCTCGCCTTCGAGCAGGTCTTCAAGAACGCGCTGACCCAGCTGCCGATGGGCGGCGGCAAGGGCGGCGCGGACTTCGACCCCAGGGGCAAGTCCGACGCGGAGGTCATGCGGTTCTGCCAGAGCTTCATGACCGAGCTCTGGCGCTACATCGGTCCGAACACCGACGTCCCCGCCGGCGACATCGGCGTCGGTGCGCGTGAGGTCGGCTTCATGTTCGGCCAGTACAAACGCCTCGCCGCCGAGTTCACCGGCGTGCTGACCGGCAAGAAGCTGGACTGGGGCGGCTCGCTCATGCGCCCCGAGGCCACCGGATACGGGACGGCCTACTTCCTCGCCGAGGTGCTGGCCACCGACGACACCACCCTCGAAGGCAAGACCATCGCCATCTCGGGCTACGGCAACGTGGGCGCCTTCTTCATCGAGAAGGCCAACGATCTCGGCGCCAAGGTCGTGACGATCGGCGACGAGTTCGGCTTCGTGCACGATCCGGACGGCATCTCCGGCGACAAGCTGGAGTTCCTCAAGCCCCTGTGGACGATCCATCGTCGGCCCGCCAAGGACTACGCCGACGAGTTCGGCCTCAAGTGGGTCGAGGGCAAGCGTCCCTGGGTCGTGCCCTGCGACGTCGCAGTCCCCACAGCCACCCAGAACGAGCTCGACGGCGCCAGCGCCGAGGCGCTCATCGCCAACGGCTGCCGGTACGTGGTGGAGGCGGCCAATATGCCGTCCACCCCGGAGGCCATCGCGGCCTTCTCGGCGGCCGGCGTGAAGTTCGGCCCGGGCAAGGCCGTCAACGCCGGAGGGGTGGCGACCTCGGGGCTCGAGATGAGCCAGAACAGCCTGCGCCTCAACTGGACGAGCGAGGAGGTCGACGCGCGTCTGCACGGCATCATGAAGGGCATCCACCGGACCTGCCTGCGGGCGGCGGAGGAGTTCGGCATGGCGGGGGATTACGTGGCCGGAGCGAACATCGCGGGCTTCACCAAGGTGGCCGACGCGATGCTCGATCAAGGCGTCGTCTGAGGCGTGCGGAAGGGAGTGACGGACGATGAAGAAGATCGAGTGCTACATCCAGCCGTATGACCTGGACACGGTGGCGGAGGCCATGGCGGTCGAGGGCGTGGTCGGGATGTCGGTGACCGACGTCAAGGGGTTCGGCGTCCAGAAGGGGTTCACACGCGGCGAGGAGGTCAAGCCCGGCGAGTACCGCTTCCATCCCAAGATGAAGGTCGAGATGGTGGTCCTCGAGGAGGACGTGGAGCGCATCGTCAAGGCCGTCCAGGCCTCGCTCAAGGCCAAACGGGTCGGTGACGGCAAGATCTTCGTGTCGCCGGTGGACGACGCGGTGCGCACGCGCACCGGCGCGCGCGGTCGCGACGCGATCGTCTGAGCCTCTCGGCCGCCTTACGGTCGACGCACGAGGGGCCCGGCGAGCGCCGGGCCCCTCGTGCGTCCGCAGCGGGCGATCACGCCCGCGGCCCGCGTCAGGCGAGCTCGAACTCGCGCACGAAGTCGGCCTTGGAGCGCGCCCCGATGACCTTCTTGTCCTCCTGGCCGTCCTTGAAGAGGATGATCGTCGGGATGCTCATGATGCCGTACTTCTGCGCCGTGGCCGGGTTCTCGTCCACGTTGAGCTTGCCCACGGTCACGTTGTCGCCGTACTCGGCGGCGATCTCCTCGATCACGGGACCGACGACGCGGCAGGGTCCGCACCACGGCGCCCAGAAGTCCACGATCACCGGAATGGCGGCGTCTTTCAGCTCGGCATCGAACGTCGCGTCGGTCAAGGTCTTCACTTCAGCCACGGGTCTCCTCCTTGGCGCGGCAGGTCTGGCCCTGCCCGGTTTGTCGTCATTCTCTCACAGGCTTTCGAGCACCCGGTCGAGCCGCCGTCCGACCTCGGCCGCGATACGCTCGAGCGCGGGGTTGCCCACCATCCCGAGCATCGCCCCGGCGTTCACCGCCGTGACCCGTGTGCCGCGGGGGGTCGCGTACACGACCACGTTGCAGGGTAGCAACACGCCCAGGTCGGGCTCGACCTGAAGCGCCGCGTGGGCGAGTTCGGGGTTACAGGCGCCGAGTATGGTGTGCGGCGTCACGTCGACACCGAGCTTCTCTCTCATCGTCTCCCTGACGTCGATCTCGGTGACGACGCCGAAGCCCTCCGTCTTGAGCGCCTCGACGACGTGCGGCAGCGCGGTCTCGTAAGGCTGGTCGAGGTAACGGCCCACGCCGTATTCGATACTCTCCACAGGGCGTCTCCTCATGGCGTCGGGGGGTCGCGAGCCGTATACCCGCACGGGTATGCGTTCACACACGCCGGCGGCCGGTGCGGGCCCTCGGGACCGCCGCGCTCGGGCGAGTCTCGCCCCGGACGCGGCGTTTCGCTATGATTCGGGACTCACCACCGTCGTCTCCGGGTCCGGGGCGGCGGGCATGCCGGCCACGAGGAGAGACTGCCGTGAGAAGCGACGAGATCAAGCACGGCGTGGCGCGCGCCCCGCACCGTTCGTTGTTGCGCGCCCTGGGCGTCACCGATGCCGAGATGGAGCGTCCGTTCATCGGGGTCGCCAACTCGTTCAGCGAGGTGGTCCCCGGCCATGTACATCTGCGCACGATCGTCGACGCGGTCAAGGCCGGCGTGCGCGCCGGCGGCGGGGTGCCGTTCGAGTTCGGCGTGATGGGGATCTGCGACGGTATCGCCATGAACCACCGCGGCATGCTCTACTCGCTGCCCAGCCGCGAGCTGATCGCCGACACGGTCGAGTCCATGACAGTGGCGCACGCGTTCGACGCGCTGGTGCTGGTGCCGTGCTGCGACAAGATCGTGCCCGGCATGCTGATGGCCGCCATGCGCCTCGACGTCCCGGCCGTGATGGTCGGCGGCGGCCCCATGCTGGCCGGCAGGGTGGACGACCAGGCGCTCGACCTGAGCAGCGTGTTCGAGGCCGTGGGGCAGCATCAGGCCGGGTCCATCGACGACGCCGGCCTGCGGGCGGTCGAGTGCGGCGCCTGCCCCACGTGCGGCAGTTGCTCGGGCATGTTCACCGCCAACTCCATGAACTGCCTCGCCGAGGTCGTCGGCATGGCGCTCCCCGGGAACGGCACGATCCCCGCCGTGTACAGCGAGCGGATCCGGCTGGCCAAGGAATCGGGGGCCCGGGTGATGGACGTGCTCGCCCGGGACCTGCGCCCGCGCCAGATCCTCACGCAGGCGGCGGTCGGCAACGCCCTGGCCGCCGACGCGAGCCTCGGCTGCAGCACCAACACGGTGCTGCACCTGGCCGCCATCGCGACCGAGGCGGGACTCCCGTTCGACCTCGACCAGATCAACCGGGTGGCGGCCGGCGTGCCCCACATCTGCAGGATCGCTCCGGCCGGGAACCACCATATGGAGGATCTCTACCACGCCGGCGGCATCCAGGCGGTCATGGCCCGTCTCATCGACGCCGGCCTGATGGACGGGTCCGCGCTCAGCGTCGCCGGCGGCACCGTCGGAGAGGCGGTCGCGCACGCCCGCGTGCTCGACGAGACGGTCATCCGGCCGCTCGACGACCCGTGGCACGCCACCGGCGGCCTCGCCGTGCTCTTCGGCAACCTCGCCCCGAACGGCGCCGTCGTCAAGGAGGGCGCCGTGGCCGACGAGATGCTGCGACACCGCGGGCCGGCGCGCGTGTTCGAGAGCGAGGCCGAGGCGGTGCTCGCCATCGGCGCCCGCGACATCGCCGACGGATCCGTCGTCGTGATCCGCGGCGAGGGTCCCAAGGGGGCGCCCGGCATGCCCGAGATGCTCTCCGCGACGTCCATGCTCGCGGGCCAGGGCCGTGACAAGGACGTGGCCCTCATCACCGACGGGCGCTTCAGCGGCGCCACGCGGGGGGCGGCCATCGGCCACGTCGCCCCGGAGGCCGCCGCCGGCGGCCCCATCGCCGCCGTGCGCGACGGCGACGCGATCAGCATCGACATCCCTGCACGTACGCTCACGCTCGAGCTCCCCGAGGAGGAGATCGCGCGGCGGCTCGCCGAACGGCGGCCAGCGCCGCGCGACGGCGTAGCCGGGTATCTGGCCCGTTACGTCAGACTCGTCTCCGGCGCGGAGAAGGGAGCAGTGCTGCAATGACACCAGACAAGCGCATGAAGGGGTCGAGGGCCCTGGTCGCCGCCCTCAAGGACGAGGGCTGCGAGGTCCTCTTCGGCTTCCCCGGCGGCGTCGCCATCCCGTTCTACGACGCCCTTTACGACACCGAGGACATCCGTCACGTCCTCGTGCGCCACGAGCAGGGGGCCGCGCACGCGGCCGACGGATACGCCCGGGCCACGGGCAAGGTCGGCGTCTGCACGTCCACCAGTGG
>JAAYBE010000210.1 GCA_012719015.1 Actinomycetota bacterium | reverse complement strand
GCCGCATCCTCGAACAGCGAGTTGTTCCACGCCGGGCCACGTCCGTCCCGGTCGGTGGTCCACGGGGTGGTCGGCAGGTTGCCGCCGTAGATCGACGAGCAGCCGGTCGCGTTGGCCACCACGATGCGGTCGCCGAAGAGCTGCGAGACGAGCTTGAGATAGGGGGTCTCGCCGCAGCCGGCGCACGCGCCGGAGAACTCGAACAGCGGCTCCAGCAGCTGCGAGCCGCGGACGGTGTCGTGCGGGAACAGGTCGCGTGAAGGCCAGGGCAGGGACGAGAAGAACCTCCAGTTGACCCTCTCGACGTCGCGGTGCTCGAGGGCCGGTTCCATGTTGATGGCGCGGCGTTTGGCCTCGGAGCGGCTCCGGCCCGGGCACACGCTCACGCAGACGCCGCAGCCCGTGCAGTCGTCCGGCGAGACCTGGATGGTCATCCTGTGGCCGTGCAGGTGCTTGTCGCGGAAGTCCTTGGAGGGGAACGTCTCCGGCGCCCCTGCGAGCAGTTCCGGTCCATAGGCCTTCATCCGGATCACACCGTGGGGGCACACCAGTGAGCACTTGCCGCAGTTGATGCAGAGCTCCGGGTCCCAGATGGGGATCTCGCGCGCGATGGCGCGCTTCTCGTACTTCGTGGTGCCGGTGAGGAACGACCCGTCGCTGGGGAACGCGCTCACCGGCAGCCTGTCGCCCTCGCCCGCCATCAGGGGCACCGTCACACGCCGGACGAACCCGGGCGCGTCGTCGGGGACGGTGATGCCGGCCGGGATACGCGAGGTCGCCTCGGCCGGTACGGCGACCTCCTCGAGCGCCTCGAGCGCGCGGTCGACGGCCGCCAGGTTGCGCTCGACCACGGTGCGCCCACGTCTGCCGTACGTCTTCCGCACGGACTCCTTGATGCGCGCCAGGGCCTCGTCGGCGGGGAGCACGCCCGCGAGGGCGAAGAAGCAGGGCTGCATGACCGTGTTGATGCGGCTCCCCATGCCGACGTCCGCGGCGATGCGGTCGGCGTCGATCACCCAGAAGCGGAGGCGCTTGTCGATGATCTGGCGCTGCACGCACTCGGGCAGATGGTCCCACACCTCCTCCGCGGGGAAGGGGCTGTTGAGCAGGAAGGTCCCGCCTGCCCTCACGTGCCCGAGCACCGTCATCTTGCCGAGCAGCCCGAACTGGTGGCAGCCGACGAAGTCGGCCTCTTCGATCAAGTAGGTCGAGCGGATCGGCTCCGGTCCGAAGCGCAGATGGGAGACGGTCACCGAGCCGGCCTTCTTGGAGTCGTAGACGAAGTAGCCCTGCGCCCACAGGTCGGTGCTCTCGCCGATGATCTTGACGGAGTTCTTGCTCGCGCCCACCGTGCCGTCGGCGCCCATGCCGAAGAACATCGCCTGGACCTCGCCCGCCGGCAGGCAGCAGTCGAAGGTCGTGTCGGGGGCGAGGCTCAGATGGGTGACGTCGTCGGTGATGCCGACCGTGAAGTGCGGCTTCGGAGCGGCCGCAGCCAGCTCGTCGTAGACCGCCTTGACCATGCCGGGCGTGAACTCCTTGGACGAGAGGCCGTAGCGGCCGCCGATGACGCGCGGCACGGCGTCGAAGTGCCGCCGCTCGCCGTGGACGTCCTCGGCGAGCGCCGCCAGGACGTCCAGGTAGAGCGGCTCGCCGGTCGCCCCCGGCTCCTTGGTCCGGTCGAGGACGGCGATCGACCGCGTGGTCGGGGGCAGCGCCGCGACGAGCTGTGCGGCGGGGAAGGGCCGGAAGAGGCGGACCTTGAGCAGCCCGACCCGTTCGCCGGCCGCGAGCAGCGCCTCCATCGTCTGCTCGGCCGCACCGATGCCGGAGCCCATCAGTACGATGACGCGCTCGGCCTCCGGGGAGCCGACGTACTCGACGAGTCCGTACCCGCGCCCGGTGCGCTGCTCCAGCTCCTCCATCGCGGCGGCCACGACGTCCGGCACGGCCAGGTAGAAGGGGTTGGGCGCCTCGCGCATCTGGAAGAACGCGTCGGGGTTCTGGGCCGTACCGCGCACGACCGGCCGGTCCGGGGTGAGCGCCCTGGCGCGGAAGTCGAGGATCGCGTCCTCCGGCGCGAGCGCGCGGAGGTCGTCGTCGGACAGCTGGGCGATGCTGTGGATCTCGTGCGAGGTGCGGAAGCCGTCGAAGACGTGGATGAACGGGACGCGGGCACGGAGCGCGGCCACATGTGCCACGAGCGCCAGGTCCTGCGCCTCCTGCACCGAGGCCGACGCGAGCATGGCCCACCCGGTGGTGCGCGCATGCATCACGTCGCTGTGGTCGCCGAAGATCGAGAGAGCGTGCGTGGCCACGGTCCGCGCGGCGACGTGGATCACGGCCGGCGAGAGCTCTCCGGCGATCTTGAACAGGTTGGGGACCATGAGCAGGAGGCCCTGCGAGGCGGTGAAGCTCGAGCTCAGGGCGCCGAGCTGGAGGGCCCCGTGCAGGACGCCCGCCGCGCCCGCCTCCGACTGCATCTCGACCACGTCCGGCACCGTGCCCCAGAGGTTCGTCCGGCCGCTCGACGCCCATGCGTCGGCCGCCTCGCCCATCGGCGAGGCCGGCGTGATGGGGTAGATGGGGAGGACCTCGCTGAAGGCGTAGGCGACCCGTGCGGCCGCCTCGTTGCCGTCGACGCAGACCCAGTTCTCATGCATGAGTCCCCTCCCGATCGTCTCCACGTGGGCGCCGCTGGCCGGCGACTCACACTGATTCTCTTGTTCCCGACGCTGCGGTCCGGACACCCATCATGCCACGCCCGCGGCAGGGCCGCCCGGGCAGCGGTCGCGCGTCCGTGCGCCCTGCTCCTCAGGTCAGACCGAGCACGCCGGCGTAGTCCACCCCGCTCAGGAAGTGCAGGTCGCGGTCGTACGTGACCAGATCCTCGAGCGCGAACTCCGAGAGGTGGCGATGCCCGCAGGCACGCGCCACCACGGTCATCAGCTGGGTCGAGGCCGTGAGGAACCTGGCGAGGCGATCGGCGGCCTCGTCCACGGGCAGCCGTTCGCGGAGGTGCTCGTCCTGCGTCGCGACCCCCACGGGACACTTGTTCGTGTGGCAGGCCCTCATGCCCACGCAGCCGACCGCCTGGATCGCCGAGTTGGCGACGGCCACGGCGTCGGCGCCGAGCGCGAGCGCCTTGGCGAAGTCGGGGGCGGTGCGCAGCCCGCCGGTCGCGACCAGGGTGACGTCGCCGCGGCCGCGCGCGTCGAGGTGCCGGCGCGCCCGCGCCAGCGCGGGGATCGTCGGCACGGAGATGTGGTCGCGCAGCAGCTTGGGCGCGGCCCCGGTACCGCCGCCGCGCCCGTCCAGGATGATGTAGTCGACGCCGATCTCGAGCGCGGCGTCGATGTCCTCCTCGAT
>JAAYBE010000209.1 GCA_012719015.1 Actinomycetota bacterium | reverse complement strand
GTGACCGGGCTGTGGCGTGCCGCGTCGCAGCGAGCGACACTGCGGAGGTGCCCCTGATGAAGGCCCTCACTCTCGCCCTTCTCTCCAGCGTACTGGTCGCGGTCCTCCTCCCCACCGCGCCCGCGGCTGCGGTCACCCCGACCGCGATGGAGAAGAAGGTGGTCGTCCTCCTCAACAAGGAGCGCGCCAAACGGGGCCTGGGGCCGGTGAAGCTCAACGCAGCCCTGACCCGTGCCGCCCGCGCCCACTCCCGTCAGATGGCGCGACGCGGCGTCCTCACCCACCTGAGCGCCAACCGCGACACCGTCGCAGAGCGCCTCATCCGGCACGGGTTCAGGCGCGCCGGGTACCGCTCCTGGAGCGCCGGGGAGAACATCGCACGGGCGCGTCTGGGCACCTTGTTCGCGACGCCGGCGGGCGTCGTCCGTCTCTGGATGGGCAGTCAGAGCCACCGGCGGGTGATCCTGAGGCCCGGGTTCCTCAGCGTCGGCGTAGGGGTCGCCAAGTCGAGCTGTGGCCAGCGCTACTTCACGCTCGACCTGGGGCGTCGCGTCCGCTGACGGACGCCGCGTCGCCGACTCCCGCCACCCTCCGACCGCGAAGGGCCTCGGTCTGCCTCAGCCCCGGACCTTGATCGTCGTCGTCGGCGAGACGGCGGCGCCCTTGGCGAAGCAGTAACGCGTCGTCACCGACGGGGTGACGGTCACGCGATACGCCGAGTAGGCGGTGGTGTACCCGCTGCCGAGAGACTGGCTGTGTCGGGTCGTGGCCACGGTCGACTCCCGCCACGTGCCGTCGCTCTCACTGCGCAGAGTGACCGCGGCGCCGTCGGCGAGGGCCGGATAGATGCGGCCCTCGAGGACCACGGCGCCGCCCGGGACCACCGTCACCTCGTCTCTCGCCGCCGGTGCGATCGACAGGCTCGTGAACGTGGCCCAGGTGCTGTTCAGAGAGAGCCTGGTGCGCAGCTCGGCGCCGTGGACGAAGCTGGTCCCGGCGGTGCCGAGGACGGCCGCCTTGACGATGCGCGGCGACACACCGAGCTCGACGGGGCAGACGGCCAGCAGCGACCCTCTGACCGCCGTCCCGAGGGCGCCCTCCATCTGCGCCCCGGTGCGCGCGATCGGCCCCCAGGTGTGCTTCGGCGCGGCATCGTCGTACGGGTCGTCCACGCCCTTGAGGTAGGAGATGGGGCCGGTCTGCCATGCGTACTCGACGTTCTCCGTCCTCCCGCCGGAGCAGGAGAAGTAGACCGCCTGGATGGGCTGGCCGGCGGCGCTCGGCACCACGCCGGCCGTGGCCGTCACGGCTGCGTCCGTGCGGGCGTCCTCGCGGCCGACCCCGCCGTAAGCCTGCGAGCGGGTGTCGCAGTACAGGTCGAAGCTCCCGCTCGCCTGACGGCGCGAGCCCTCGGCATAGGCGCGCGCCGCACAGGCCTGTGCTTTCAGGGCCTCCGCGGGCCAGGCGGCGGGCATCTCATGCGGCACCACCCCGCGCAGATACCCCTGCATGCCGACGTCGTTGATCATCTGCAGCTTGCCGCCGGAGGCGCGGACCCGGACCGTCCCGCGGTGCGGCCCCGTGACTTCGGCGTCGGTGGGAGTCAGCACCTTCAACTGGCCTGCGCTCGGTGTGAACGTGACCGCGACCCCGAAGTCGCGCGACCAGCCCCCGGTCGTCACGCGGTACTTGCCGCCCACGTAGGTGGTGGTCGCCGTGACGTCGGCCGCGATCGTGACCGCGTCGGCGCTGCCGCGCACCGTGTACGGCTTGGCGCAGGTGAGCTTGACCGCGCTGAGGCCACCGCCCAGCAGGACGCGGACTTTCGGATTGCCGATGTCGCTGAACCCGACGCCGGTGTAGTAGTGACGGAGGATGGCTTTGTAGTCGCGACCCTCAAGGGCGAGGCCCCGGGCGCCCCACTGGGACAGACCGACCCCGTGTCCCCAGCCGCGCCCGCTGATCGTGAAGGCGGTCTCCTGCGTCGCCGGCGCCGGCGCGGTCACGCGCAGATCGCGTACCGGGCTCAGACCGGTGAGGTTGGCGCCGCCGTCGCCCGGCATGCGCGCCCGCAGCTGCCACTCGCGCGGGGCGTTGGTCATCGCCACGGCCAGCGACCAGGAGCCGGCGGCGGAGAGCTTGGCCGTGCGCCAGGCGCTCCAATCGCCGCCGGCGGCGGGGCGCCGCTGCAGGGTGACGGTGCCGCCCGCGGCGGCGCCGGCGGCGGTCTTGACCGTGCCCGAGTAGGTCACCTTGGCGCCCTGGACGACCTCGGCGGCGGAGAGGTCGAGGGTGAGCGCGTAGGGGGCCGGCGCCCCTGTGCGGCTCCCGATGCGGGCGCCCACCGCGGTCCGCACCGCGCCCAGCTCCGCGTACAACGCCGCACCGGGGCACTCCGTGTAGTTCGCGTCGCGGTGACCCGAGATGGCGGGCAACGTCACAGTCTGACCGGCTGTGAACTTGTCCGACGCGCCGCAGGTCATCCTGATGCTCGCCAGAGGATCGACGCCGTGCAGTTCCAGCTTCCAGGCGAGCAGTCGGATGAGCGCGTCCGTGACGGCAGGCGACGGAGCCTGGCTCGTGTGGGTGCCCATCACCGACACTCCGGTGCTGCCCGTGTTGAAGCCGTACACATGGGCTCCCACGACGCCCTGCCGCGGACCGCCGGCGCGCCCCACGTAGATCGTGCCGAAGCGGTCGATGAGGAAGTTGTAGCCGATGTCGCTCCAGCCGAGGCCTGTGGTGTGGTAGACGTAGATGCCGCGGACGAGCGCGGCGGCCTGCTGCCTGGTGTACTCGTTGCTTCCCGCCGTGTGATGCACGAAAGCCATCTTGACCGGCGCCGTGACCGGGCTGCCCTTGCGCAACGACTCGTCGGCGCCCCATCCCGCTCTCGTCACCCACGTGGGCGCCTCAGTCGCCGCCTCGGCCGGGGCCGCCAGTCCCGCCGCCGAGACCGTCGCGACGACACGGCGCAGGACGTTCCCGGCCTGCGCGACGACCCCGGAGCGGCCCTCGGTGTCGAGGGCGGCCAGCTCGACCCCCGTCAGGACGCGAGGGGCATGATCGCCCACGGCGACGGCGCAGACCTGTACGAACCGTCCCTCTCCGGTCCAGAGGGCGTCCACGTACGCCTGCGGGGCCTGCCCGTCCTCGGCGGCGACCTCGAGCGGCGCCGCATACCAACGGCTCCAGACGCGTCCGTCGATGCTCGTGCGGAGCCTGACCTCGACCTCGGCGTCGTCGGAGGGCGGGTCGCACACGAGGCCGAGCATGGTGAAGCGCGCGCCGGGGTCGATGGTCTCCACCCCGC
>JAAYBE010000026.1 GCA_012719015.1 Actinomycetota bacterium | reverse complement strand
GCGCGTCGGAGAGCGCGATGCCGGCCTCGACGTCGGCGCGCAGCTCGCCGACCACGGCGGCCAGCTTGCGGTTGGGCGTCTGCTCCTCCAGCACGTACAGGCAGCGCAGCATGGAGAGGCCGGAGTTGACCATGGTCGCGAACTGGCGCGAGAACACGGTGAGGTCCTTGGCCTTGATGCGGCCGCCGATCTGGATCTGGCCCCAGCCCTGCTTGACCTCGTTGAGGTCGAGCACGGTGAGGCCCCGGCTGCGCAGCGCGGCGGCGACGGCGGCCTTGCTCTCGCCCTCGATCTCGCCGGCGGCCTGCGCGCCGCGCGCGTCGAGCGCCTTGTACGCGAAGTTAGCCATGGCTTCTCCTACGCCCCTCTGGCGGCCGGCTGGCCGGCGCACCGGTTGACGGCTGGCGTGCTCACTCTGTCTTCATCGGCCGGCGGCGGGAATCCTGCAGCCCTCAGCGGCGGCCGGCCGCGGCGGCGGCCGGCTGGCCCAGCAGCCGCTCGAACTCGGCCGGCGTGCTCGAGCGGTTCTTGGCCAGCTCGCGGGTGATGACGCCGCGGCGCACCAGGTCGGCCAGCGCCGCGTCCATGGTCTGCATGCCGAAGGCCGTGCCGGTCTGCATGGTCGAGTAGATCTGGTGCGTCTTGCCCTCGCGGATGAGGTTGCGCACCGCCGGCGTGGGCATGAGCAGCTCGCAGGCCACGCAGCGGCCGCGCCCGTCGCGCGTGGGCAGCAGCTGCTGGGTGCAGACGCCCATGAGCGTGGTGCTGAGCTGCACGCGGATCTGCTCCTGCTGGTGCGGCGGGAAGACGTCGATGATGCGGTCGATGGTCTGCGGCGCGTCCTGCGTGTGCAGCGTGGCGAACACGAGGTGGCCGGTCTCGGCCGCGGTGAGGGCGGTGCCCATCGTCTCGGTGTCGCGCATCTCGCCCACGAGGATGATGTCCGGGTCCTGGCGCAGCACGCTCTTGAGGGCGCGGTTGAAGCCCTTGGTGTCGGCCCCCACCTCGCGCTGGTTGACCATGCACTTCTTGTGGCGGTGGAGGAACTCGATGGGGTCCTCGATGGTCATGATGTGCTCGTCGCGCGTCTCGTTGATCTCGTCGATCATCGCCGCCAGCGTCGTCGACTTGCCCGAGCCCGTGGGGCCGGTGACGATCACGAACCCGCGCGGCTTGCGCGTGAGGTCGTGCAGCGCCGGCGGCAGCCCCAGCTCGTCGAGCCGCTTGATGTTGATGGGGATGAGGCGGAAGGCCGCCCCCAGGCTGTTGCGCTGGAAGTACGCGTTGACGCGGAACCGCGCCCGCCCCGGGACCGAGTACGAGAAGTCGATCTCCCACTCGTTCTCGAGGCGCTGCCGCTGGTCCTGCGAGAGGATCGAGTAGACCAGCTCGCGGGTGTCGTTGGCGCTCAGTCGCGGGTAGTCCATGCGCTCCAGGACGCCGTTGATGCGCATGATCGGCGGCGACCCCACCGAGAGGTGCAGGTCGCTCGCGTCCCGCTCCAGGACTTCGAGAAGTACGTCGACCAGATCCATGTTCACATCCTCGCCGGGATTGTGGTTTCAGACGATCACGCGGGCGATCTCCTCCACCGAGGTCATGCCCTGCAGCACCTTGTCGATGCCGTCTTCGCGCAGCGACTTCATCCCCTCCGCGGCGGCCACGCGGCCGATCTCGTCGGCGCTCTTGCGCTCGACGGTGAGGCGGCGGATGGCCTCGCTGACGATCATGACCTCGTAGAGGCCCAGCCGGCCCTTGTAGCCGGTAGTGTTGCACCTCGAGCAGCCTTTGGCACGGTACAGGACCACGTCGTCGCGGTCACATACCTCGGGCGGGAAGTCGTTCTTGCGCAGCATCTCGCGGGTCGCGGTGTAGGGCTCCTTGCAGTGCGTGCAGAGGCGCCGCGCCAGGCGCTGGGCCAGCACCGCGTCGACCGCCGAGGCGGTGAGGAACGGCTCGATGCCCATCTCGGTGAGGCGCGAGAGCGCCCCCGGCGCGTCGTTGGTGTGCAGCGTGCTGAGCACCAGGTGGCCGGTGAGCGCCGACTCGATCGCGATGAGGGCGGTCTCGCGGTCGCGGATCTCGCCCACCATCACGATGTCCGGGTCGCAGCGCAGGATCGAGCGCAGCGCGGCCGCGAAGGTCATGCCGGTGCGGGTGTTGACCTGCACCTGGTTGATGCCCGTGAGCCGGTACTCGACCGGGTCCTCCACGGTGATGATGTTCTTCTCGCTGCTGTTGAGGATGTTGAGCGCCGCGTACAGCGTGGTCGACTTGCCCGAGCCGGTGGGGCCGGTGACGAGGATCGCCCCGTACGGCTTGCTGAACGACTTGCGAAACCGCTTGAGCGCCTTCTCGGAGAAGCCGAGGTCCTCCAGATCGAGCATGACGTTGGACTTGTCGAGCAGGCGCATGACGACCTTCTCGCCGTACACCGTGGGCAGCGTCGCGACGCGCATGTCGATGGGCTTGCCGCCGACCATGAGGCCGATGCGGCCGTCCTGCGGGACGCGGCGCTCGGCGATGTCCAGCTCGGCCATGATCTTGAGGCGGCTGAGGACGCCCGACTGCATGCGCCGCGGGATGGACATGATCTCGTGCAGCACGCCGTCGATGCGGAACCGCGCCACCAGCTCCTTGGCCTGCGGCTCGAAGTGGATGTCGCTGGCCGAGTCGTCGACCGCCTGGGCGATCACCGAGTTGACGAGCTTGACGATGGGGGCCTCTTCGGTGGCCTCGCGGATGTCGGTGAGCGACTCCTCCTCGGTCTCGGCGCTCACGTCGTCGCCGCCGTCGCCGATCTCGGCCTTCTCGCGGTAGATGCGGGCGATGGCGCCGTAGACGTCCTCCTCGCTGGCGATGGCCGGCTGGATGGGGTAGCCGGTGATGATGGCGAGGTCCTCCTGCGCCGGGAGGTTCTGCGGGTCGACCATCGCGACCAGCAGGGTGTCGTCGTCGAGGAAGCGCACCGGGACCGCGCCGTAGCGGCGCGCGAGCTTCTCGTCGATGTACGCCGTGGCGGCGGCGTCGAAGCGGGTCGCGGTGAGGTCGAGGAAGCTGACGCCGAACTTCTGCGCCAGCGCCTTGGTCATGTCGAGCTGGGTGACGAGGCCGTCGTCGAGGAAGATCTGGCCGAGGCGCTTGCGCGTCTGCTTCTGCTGCGCCAGCGCGGCCGCGACCTGCTCGTCGGTGACGAGGCCCATCTCCCTGAGGATGTCGCCCAGCCGCAGCCTGCTGGTGCGGTTGGTGCGCACGATGTGCTCGAAGTCGGCGTCGGCGGCCGCGGCGGACGGCGCGGCGTCGTCGCCGAAGGCCGCCGGCCCGTCGCCGTTGTCGGCCGCCGCGCCGTCGTCGGCGGAGGCGCCGGGATCGCCGAAGCCGTCGGCCTCGCCGAACAGCTCGTCCATCATCTCGTCCACGGAGCGCCGCGGCGCGACTTCGTCAGCCACCGGCTGGACGGGATCCATGATCGGTTCCAGCTCGTCTCCTCCGTGCTCGTCCAGCAGGCCGCGCGGCCCCCTGGTCCTCTTCTTCGTCCTGTCTTCGCGTGACGGCATCCCTCATCACTTCCAGCGGCGCCGGCACGCCGGTCCAGAGGCTGAACGCCTCGGCCGCCTGCCGGAGCAGCAGCGCCAGGCCGTCGACGACGGTCGCTCCGCGTGCCTGCGCCGCTGCGAGGAGTCCCGTCGGCGCGGGGCCGTACACCACGTCGAACACGATCTGCCCCGCCGTAACCTTATCGGCCAACACGGACGGGACTTTACCCTTGCCGGCCATGCCGAGAGAGGTCGCGTTGACCACCGTTCGCTGCCGGCCCACCACCTCCTCCGTCAACGCAGACAACGGCAGCCAGGAGCAGG
>JAAYBE010000208.1 GCA_012719015.1 Actinomycetota bacterium | reverse complement strand
CCCGGCGGCGCCGGCGTCTCTCACCCTGGAGGAAGGCGATCGAGGATCTGCCGCACGGTCTGGTGGACCGCTTGCGAAGGAAGCAGCCGGAGGCGCGTGCCGAGCTCTTCCGGCTCTACGCGCCCCAGGTGCGGCGCATCCTCTACCTCCAGGGGTTCTGCGAGGAGGTCGACGACGCCGTGCAGGAAGTGTTCATCAAGGTCTACCGGGCCGAGATCCCCCATGAGGACGTGTTCCTGGGGTGGTTCTACCGGGTCATCCTCAACACCGGACGCGACCACGGCCGCCGGCGCAAGACGCGGTACGGCCTGATGGACAAGCTGCAGCGGATCTCCACCGAGACGGCGCTCGATGGGCCGTCGGAGCCCGCCGACCCGGCGCTGCGCGAGGCGCTGGCGACGCTGACCGACGACCTGCGCGAGTGCGTGGCGCTGCGCTTCTTCGCCGACCTCCCCCTGGACGAGATCGCCCGGGCCCAGGACATCCCCGTGGGCACGGTGAAGTCGCGCCTGCACGGCGCGGTCAAGAAGCTGCGTGCTGCCCTCGAGGAGCGCGGCTACGAGCGTGAGCGATGAGGCGTACAGCGGTGGACGACGGACGATGACGGACACACGCGGACAGAGCGACGGCGAAGGGCCGCCGGTCTACGACGACGACCGGCTGTTGGCGTTCGTCCTCGGGCTCGAGGACGAGCCCGGGCTTCCGGCTGCGGCGGCCGCCGATCCTGAGCTCGACGCGCGGCTCGCGGCGCTGCGCGCCGACGTCGCCGCGGTCGGCGCCCTGGTGCAGTCCGCCGTGCCGGCACCGGACGAGTCGTACACCGACCTCTCCGGCGGCCGCTGGTCTGGCCTTCACGGATTCTTCGAGGCACCGGCCCGGACGGGTCCGCGCCGTGTGCGCCGCTGGTGGCGAGCGCTCGCCCCCGTGGCGGCGGTGCTGGCGCTCGCCGTGGCGATCGGCATCGTCGCCGTCAACCGCGAGGCGCCGTTCTCCCCCGGATCCGCGGCCGAGATGGCCCAGCCGGCCGACGGCGCGGAGGCTGCCGACGATCGGGGATCCGGCGCCGCCGCGACGAACGCGCGCGAGATCGCCCCGGAGCGGCTCGTGGGGCAACTCGACCAGTTCGCGGTGGTCGTTCTCGCGCGCGCACGGCGCGCCACGGACGCGTCACAGGGCTTCCTGGTGGTACGCGTCTTCAAGGGCGACGCGCCGTCGGTGGTCGAGCTCGACGTAGGGACGACCCCCGTCCAGGTGGGCAGGCTGCACCTGCTGATGCTCGACCCGGTGGTGGCGGCCGAAGGGGCGCTCTCGGCCCGGACCCCGACGGAGCCCGCGGTCGAGGACGATCGGCGCTACGGTCGACAGCTCGCCGGCTCCTACACCTACCACGGGGCGCCGGCCGTGGTGCGCGAGTTCGACGCCGGGGTCGATCCCGACGCGGTGGACATCCCTGTCCCCTGACTCCGCGCCGACGGCCCTGGGGCGCACAGCCCCGCCGCGGTATGATGCGACGATGGACGTGCCGAGCCGCTACTTCCGCGACGCCAAGCCCGCCCTCCTGGGCCTCGTCGATCCGCGCGGGCTGCGCGTGCTCGACCTCGGCTGCGGCGGCGGCCACAACGGCGAGCTGTTCAAGAAGGCCGGCGCGCGCGAGGTGGTCGGCGTGGAGCGCGATGCCGGCGCCGCCGCCGAGGCGCGTCGCCGGCTCGACCGCGTGGTGGAGAGCGACCTCGCCGAGCTTGACCCCGCCGAGCTGGGGGACCGGCCCTTCGACGTCGTCCTCGCCAGCGACGTGCTCGAGCATCTGATCGACGCGGAGGGCGTCCTCGCCCGCGCGGTGGCCGTCCTGCGTCCCGGGGGAGCCGTCGTCCTCTCGCTCCCCAACGTGTCCAACGTCTACGTGCTCTCGCAGCTCCTGCTCAAGACGTGGCCGCGACGCCGCTCGGGGATCTTCGACCGCACCCACGTGCGCTGGTTCGCCAAGCGGGATATGATCCGGCTGCTCGAGGGCGCAGGCCTCACCGTGCTGCGCGTGGAGCCCTACTTCACCCGCTTCCGGGCGATCCGCTACGCCTCGTTGGTGTTGTCCCTGTACGTCTTCCGCGACTACTGGGCGCGGCAGTTCCTGCTGCTGGCCGTCAAACCGGGGGGCGCCGCGACAGGATCGCCGGACGAGCACCGGCGCGAGACCAGCCCGACGCCGGGAGAGGGAGCGTCGCCGGCGTCGACGCACGAGGCGGGTCCCGCCGGCGGAGCTGCGTCCGGCGGGGCGCCGTCCGCTCGTGGGGGGGACTGATGGACGGGTTGCTCGACGGCAGACGCTTCCTCGTGACCGGCGCCGCCAATCCACGCTCGATCGCCTGGGCGGTGGCCGAGGCGATCGTGCGCCACGGCGGCGCCGTGGCGCTCACGTATCAGGCGGAGCGCCTGCGGCGCCGCGTCAGCCGGCTCGCGGACGAGCTCGGCGACGCGCCGCTGATCGAGCTTGACGTCGCCAGCGACGCGGCGGTGCGGCGGGCGGTCGACGAGGTGAGCCGGTACATGCCCGTGCTCGACGGCCTCGTCCACAGCATCGCCTGGGCGCCGGCCGAGGACCTGCAGGGGAGCTTCGTGGAGACCAGCAGGTCCGGCTTCGCCCAGGCCAACGACATCAGTTCCTACTCACTGATCGCGCTCGCCCGGGAGGCGCGCCGCCTCATGACGGCGGGCGGCGCCATCGTCACCATGACGTACGCCGGTTCCTGGCGGGTCGTGCCCAACTACAACGTCATGGGGCCCGCCAAGGCGTCGCTGGAGAGCGCCGT
>JAAYBE010000207.1 GCA_012719015.1 Actinomycetota bacterium | reverse complement strand
GCTGCGCATGTACTGCGACGACCCCGAGATCACCGGCGACGCGTACCGCGTGATCCCCGAGCGGGTCACCGGCGAGGGGGTGGCCATCGTGGAGGCCATGCGCGGGACCCTCACGCATCATTACACCTGCGACGAGAACGCCATCTGCACCAGCGCCAACCTCATCGTGGGGACCACCAACAACAACGCGCCGATCCATATGGTCACGCGCAAGGTGGCTGAGAGCCTGATCGAACCCGGGGTCGAGCCCGACCAGGGCATCCTGAACATGATCGAGATGGCTTTCCGGGCGTTCGACCCCTGCTACAGCTGCGCGACTCACAGCCTTCCCGGCCAGATGCCGCTGCGCGTCACGGTGCACAAAGGCGGGCGGGTGACCCATGACTTCCGGCGCGGATGCTGAGCGCGGGGTCCACGTGGCCGGCGCCGCTCCGGCGGCGCCGGCCGTGAAGACCCTGCTCCTCGGCATGGGTAACCCGATCCTCGGCGACGACGCCGTGGGCATCCGTGTCGCCCAGCTCCTCAACCGGCGGCTGGGGCCGGTCCGGGGGCTCGAGGTGCGCGAGGAGTGCTGCACCGGCGGCCTCGAGCTGCTCGAGGTGGTGGAGGGATTCGACCGCCTCATCGTGCTCGACTCGATCAAGACGGAGGGCGGGCGGCCGGGCCACTGGTACCGTTTCGACGGCGAGGCGCTGCGGGAGACGATGCACCTCAACAACGTCCACGACGCGAACTTCGCCACCGCGATGGAGCTCGGCCGGCAGATGGGAGGCCATCTGCCGGCCGCCGCCGACATCCACATCTTCGCCGTCGAGATCAGCGAGAACCTCACGTTCAGCGACAGTCTCAGCCCGCCGGTGGAGGCCGCAGTGCCCGAGATCGTCGACGAGATGTACGAGGAGATCGTGGCTCTTCTGGGAGTGCGGCCGGCGACTGAGGCGACCGTTCCGCCGCTGTGTGATACTTGCCGCTGACGCATGGGGCGCCGCCGCCGGCGCCCCGGCCGCCACGCGCATGTCCGGTCAACGCGACAGAAGCCCCGTTCCCCACCCGGCGCCGCCGCCGGCCGCGACCTGCGGGCCGCGGCCGGTCGCCGCCCACCTCCGGGCGCGCGGCGTGGTGCAGGGCGTCGGCTTCCGTCCGTTCGTCTACTCGCTGGCCCGACGCCACGGGCTCTCCGGATGGGTCCGCAACACCTCCGCCGGGGTGGAGATCCACGTCGAGGGGCGCGAGGCGGCCGTCGCGGCCTTCGCGGCCGCCCTCCCGGCCGAGGCGCCGCCACGGGCCCGCATCGCCACCCTCACGAGGGACGTCGCCGAGCCCGAGGGCGCCGCCGGGTTCGTGATCCTGGAGAGCGCCGTCGACCCGGCGGAGTATCAGCTCGTCTCGCCCGACATCGCGACCTGCGCCGACTGCCGTCGTGAGGTGCTCGACCCGCACGACCGGCGCCATCGGTATCCGTTCACCAACTGCACCAACTGCGGCCCGCGTCTCACCATCATCGAGGACCTTCCGTACGACCGTCAACGGACGACGATGCGCGGGTTCCCCATGTGTCCTTCCTGCCGCCGCGAGTACGAGGACCCGCTCGACCGGCGCTTCCACGCGGAGCCCACCGCCTGTCCCGTCTGCGGGCCCCGGGTGCAGCTGCTGGTCCGCTCTGGGGACGGAGGGCTGGAGACGCGGGCGGTCGGCACCTCCGGCGACCCGGCCGGGCCCATCCGCGAGGCGGCCGCCCTGCTCCGCGACGGCGCGATCGTGGCCGTGCAGGGGCTGGGCGGCTTCCATCTCGCCTGCGACGCGACGGACGGCGCCGCGGTGCTCCGCCTGAAGGAGCGCAAGCGGCGTCCGCACAAACCGCTCGCCGTGATGGTCTCCGATGTCGGCGAGCTCCGCCGGCATTGCCGGGTGACCGCGGCCGAGGAGGCCGTGCTGACGTCGCCCGAGCACCCGATCGTGCTTCTCGAGTGGCGCGAGGTCGGCGCGGCCGGCGAGCCGGGGCCGGAGGTCGGCGCCGCGGCGACGCGGACCGTGGAGGAGACGGCCGCAGGGTCGGGGCGCCAGGTCCCGGTCGATCCGGAGGTCGCTGTCGGCCAGCGGTATCTGGGGGTCATGCTCCCCTACACGCCTCTCCACATCCTGCTGCTCGAGGAGTGTGGACGGCCCCTCGTCATGACCAGCGGCAACCTGGCTGAGGAGCCGATGGTCAAGGACCGCGACGAGATGCGCCGGCTGGACGGGATCGCCGACGCGTACCTCGTGCACGACCGGCCCATCGCCGAACGCTGCGACGACTCCGTCGTCCAGGTGCGCCGGGGACGGCCGCGGCTGGTCAGGCGGGCGCGGGGCTACGCCCCGTTCCCGGTGCCTCTGCCGCGGCCGCTGCCCTCCGTGCTCGCCTGCGGCGCGGAGCTGAAGAACACCTTCTGCCTGACGCGCGACGCCAACGCCTTCCTGAGCCACCACATCGGCGACCTCGAGAACCTGGAGACGCTCGAGAGCTACGAGGACGGCATCGCGGCGTACCGGCGGCTCTTCCGCGTCGACCCCGAGGTGGTGGCGTACGACCTGCACCCGGAGTACCTCGCGACCAAGTACGCGCGCTCGCTGCCGGGCGAGAAGGTGCCCGTACAGCACCATCACGCCCATGTGGCCGCGGCGCTGGTGGAGGCCGGCGTCGAGAGCCGCGTGATCGGCGTGAGCATGGACGGCCTCGGCTACGGCGACGACGGCGTGCTCTGGGGAGGGGAGGTGCTGGTCTGCGACCTCGAAGGCTACCGTCGTGTCGCGCACCTCGAGGCGCTGCCGCTGCCGGGCGGCGCGCTCGCCATCCGCAGGCCCTGGCGTACCGCGCTCGGCTGGGTGATGGCCGCGCTGGGCCTGACCGGTCTCGAGCGCGCCCTGTCCTTGCTGGCGAAGCCGGGTCCCGCGGAGGAGCGACCGCCGGACGAGGAGGCGGTGGCGGCGCTCGTGCGCCAGGTGGAGACGCGCACCAACGCGCCTCTCACGACGAGCTGCGGGCGGCTCTTCGACGCGGTCGCGGCGCTGGCCGGCGTGCGACGGGAGATCAGTTACGAGGGGCAGGCGGCGATCGAGCTCGAGATGCGCTCGCGGCCGGACGCGACGCCGTACGGCTGGGACCTCGAGGGGGATCCCGGCGCGGCGGCGGGCGCACCCTTGCTGCCGGCGGCGGAGCATATGCGGGAGAACGCCACAGGGGCCGGTGACGGCGCCGCCGCCGTCCGCCTGGCGCCGCTGCTCGACGGCGTCCTCACCGATCTCGAGGCCGGGCGTCCGGCCGACCTCGTCGGCGGACGCCTGCATGTGACCCTCGCCGCGATGGTGGCGGACCTGTGCCGCCGGGTGCACGCCGCGACCGGCATCGCGGATGTGGCGCTCACCGGCGGCGTGTTCCAGAACCGGCTGCTGGCCGGGCTCTGCGAGGACGCCGTGCGACGAGAAGGGCTGCGCGTCCTCGACGGCGGTCTCATCCCCGTCAATGACGGAGGGGTCTCCCTGGGTCAGGCTGCGGTCGCAGGCTATGCTACGCTCAGACAGCGCGGCGGTCTCTAACGGAACGGAGGTCAGGCCAGGCATGTGCATCGCCGTCCCCATGCAGATCCTGTCCGTCGACGGGACCATGGCCACGATCGGTGTCGAGGGGCTGGAACAGCGCGCCAGTCTGGCGCTGGTGCCGGACGCCGGCGTGGGGGACTGGGTCCTCGTGCACGCCGGCTACGCCATCAACATCCTCGCCGCCGACGACGCCCAGGAGACGCTCTCCCTTCTCGCCGAACTGGGTGAGTGGGGCGCGCAGGACGACCCGGATGCGGACGTCGGCTGAGGCCCTGCGCGGCCTCGCCGCCGATCTCGCCGCCGAGGCCGGCCCCGGCGGCACGTTCATGGAGGTCTGCGGCACGCACACCATGGCGATCGCCCGGTACGGTCTGCGTGAACTTCTGCCGCCCGGTGTGCGGCTCGTCTCCGGCCCCGGCTGCCCCGTCTGCGTCACGGCGATGCGCGACCTCGACACGGTGGTCGCACTCTGCGGGTTGCCCGGCATGACGATCGCGACCTTCGGCGACCTCGTCCGGGTGCCGGCGTCGCGGGCCTCGCTGGCCGAGGCGCGCGCCGCCGGCGCCGACGTGCGCGTGGTCTACTCGCCGCTCGACGCCGTCGAGCTGGCGGCCGCGGACCCCACGCAGGAGGTGGTCTTCGTCGGCATCGGCTTCGAGACGACGGCGCCGACGACCGCCGCCGCGGTCGTCGAGGCGCGGCAGCGCGGCGTGCGCAACTTCTCGATCCTCGCCCTCCACAAGACCATGCCGCTCGCACTCGAGGCGCTGCTCGAGCTGGGGGAGACGCCCATCCGCGGGTTCCTCCTGCCGGGGCATGTCAGCGTGATCACGGGCTCCGAGTGCTTCGCCTTCCTGGCGGCCGACCACGGCGTGGGCGGTGTCGTCGCCGGGTTCCAGCCCAGCGACATCCTGGAGGCGCTTCTGATGCTCGTGCGGCAGACCGCCCCGGCCGTCGACAACCAGTACACGCGGGCCGTGCAGCCGCAGGGCAATCCGGCGGCGCAGGCGCTCATGGACCGGGTGTTCGAGCCCTGCGACGCCGATTGGCGCGGGCTCGGCCTGATCCCCGGGTCCGGCCTGCGCCTGAGGGCCGAGCTCGCCGACCACGACGCCGCGGTGCGCTTCCCGGTCGACGCGGGAGAACCTCTCGAACCGGCCGGGTGCCGTTGCGGCGACGTCCTGCGCGGCGTCACCGACCCGGCGGAGTGCCCGCTCTTCGGCCGCCGCTGCAGGCCTGAGGCTCCCGTCGGCGCCTGCATGGTGAGCAGCGAGGGCGCCTGCGCCGCCCGCTACAGGTACCGGGGTCTCGATGACTGAGCCCGGCGGCGAACGTATCCTGCTCGGCCACGGCAGCGGCGGCCGGCTCTACCGCGACCTCGTGAACGACGTCTTCGTCACGGCGTTCGCGAACCCCGTGCTCGACCGGCTGGACGACGCCGCCGTGCTCGCATCGTCCGGACGCATCGCGGTCACCACGGACAGCCATGTGGTGCGGCCGCTCCGCTTCCCCGGCGGCGACATCGGACGTCTGTCCGTCGCCGGCACGGTGAACGACCTCGCCACGGCGGCGGCGCGGCCGCTGGCCCTGGCCGCCGCTTTCGTCATCGAGGAAGGCCTCCCGCTCGACGAGCTCCGCGCGCTGTGCGCCTCGATGGCGTCCACGGCGGAGGAGGCGGGCGTGGACGTCGTCACCGGCGACACGAAGGTGGTCGAGCGGGGCGCGTGCGACGGCGTGTTCATCACCACCACCGGTGTCGGCGAGGTGGTCGTGCAGCACGATCTCGGCGCGGGATCGGTGTGCGACGGCGACGCCGTCCTCCTCAGCGGCGAGATCGGCGCCCACGCCGTGGCGGTGCTGGCGGCGCGCGGCGAGTTCCACTTCCGTACTCCCGTGGAGAGCGACAGCGCGCCCCTCTGGCGTCTGGTGGAGGCGGCCGTCGCCGCGGCCGGGCCGGGTCTGCGCTTCCTCCGCGACCCGACCCGCGGGGGTCTGACCACCGTTCTCGCCGAGCTCGCCGAGGAGTCCGGCCTGGGTCTGGAGATCGAGGAGGAGGCGATCCCGGTGGCGCCCGGGGTGCACGCGGTCTGCGAGCTCCTGGGCCTGGACCCGCTGACGCTGGCGAACGAGGGGAAGATGGTGCTGGTGACGGCGCCCGAGGCGGCCGACGCGGTGCTCGATGCGCTGCGCGGCGCACCCTACGGTGCAGGGGCGGTCCGCATCGGCTCGGTCACCGCGGCCCACGGCGGGCGCGTGGCGTTGCGCACGCGGCTCGGCACCCGCAGGGTGCTCGACATGCCCGTCGGCGAGCTGCTGCCGCGCATCTGCTGACAACCCGGCGGGCGATCCGACGGCCCGCCCCGACGAAGGGACGCCATGCACGAGATCGGTATCACGCAGGGGATCATCGACCGCGCCCGCGAGGCGGCTGTGCAGAACGGCGCCGAGCGGATCACCGAGGTCCACATCGTCATCACGCCGGTCGCGGACTTCACGGAGGACGCGCTCCAGATGTTCTTCACGATGCTCACGGAGGACGACGACCTCTTCCGCGACGCCGTGCTGCACGCGGACCACAGACCCGTCGCCGCGACCTGTCAGGAGTGCGGCGACGAGTTCAGCGTCGAGGCGCCCGGCCCCACGTGCCCGAAGTGCGGCTCCTTCAACGTCCGTCTGGATCCCGAGGCCCCCATGGTCCAGCTCACGGACGTCATCATCGACGAGGGCTGAGGCCCCGGCGGGCCACACCGGCCGTGCGGCGGAGGAGACGCCGCGCCACCGGCGTACATGTACCGGATGTAGTCAGCCCGGCGACCCCAAGGGGGCACCATGCAGAACAGAGCCGCGTACGTCGCCTTGTCCGTCATCAGCGGTCTGCTGTTGGTCGTCCTCGGCGTGTTGTTCCTCACCAACCCGAAGCTGACGCTCGCCAGCGTGATCCTGCTGGTCGGCACCTTCGCCATCGTCTACGGCCTGGCGCTCGCCGTATCCGGTCTCATGGGTCGGGAGGAGAGCAGGGGCTGGGCCGTAGCCGCCGGCCTGCTTGCCGTGATCATGGGCATCGTCATCCTGGTCTGGCCGGCGGCCACCGGCCTCATGGTCCTCTACATCGTGGCCGCCTGGGCCGTCATCACCGGCGTCACCGACATCGCCGCCGCGTTCATGAGCGACCTCAGCGGCGGCCGGCGGGTCTGGCTGCTCCTCATCGGTCTTCTCGGCATCGCCGTAGGGGTCGTCTTCTTCGTCCACCCGCTGACGGGCATCCTCGCGCTGCTCTGGCTGGTGGGCGTGTACCTCGTCGCGCTCGGGGTGCTGCGTATCATCGCCGGCTTCATGCTCCCGCCGGCGCAGCCTGCATAAGCCGCCGCGAAGCCGCGCGTGGCGGGCGCGGCGCTGGGGCGGCGCGCGTCGTCCGCGGTCCGGCGCCGACCTCAGTCCGCGCCCGCGTCGCCGGCGTCCCCGCGCACGGCGGCGAGCCGCTCCTTGAACCCCGTCGCCTCGAAGATGGCCTGGACCTCTTCGACCACCTCGGGGGGAGGGAAGAGGTCGCCCAGGCCCAGTTGCGCACGCACCTCGAGCAGGTGGTCCATGTAGTCGACCCACTTGTCACCCCAGGCCTCGGCGATGGCCGGGAACATGAGGTGCGGGTCGCCGCCCATGCCCTTCTCGTAGAAGTTGTTGCACCACTCGGCGAACATCTCGACGTGCCGCCTGCCGCGGCCGCTCTCGACCTGCAGGCCGCGCACCACCTGGTTGATCACGGCGACGCTGTTGTGGCGTGGGCACCGGCTCTGGCAGGTGTAGCAGTAGAAGCAGTACCAGATATCGTCGTCCTCGAGCAGGGTCACGTCACCGTCGAGGGCGCGGCGCGCCGTCTCGCGCGGTGAGTAGTCGGTGAAGCGCGCCGCAGGGCAGCCGGAGGTGCAGATGCCGCACTGCACACAGCTCTGGAAGCCGTCCTTGTGGTCGTGCATGCGGGGATCCTCGAGGATGCGGCGCACCAGCTCCGGATCTCGCCGGGGAGCCGT
>JAAYBE010000206.1 GCA_012719015.1 Actinomycetota bacterium | reverse complement strand
TCGGTGCGCTCGTCCTCCTCGAAGAGCCCCAGGCATTCGACGAACCCGAGTCCGTGGATCGGGTCGCCGCCCATGCCGACGGCGGTGGATTGGCCCATGCCGGCGCGGGTGAGCTCGCAGACGACCTCGTACGTGAGCGTGCCGGAGCGGGAGACGACCCCGACCGCGCCGGGCCGGAAGACGGCGGCCGGCATGATGCCGGCGCTGCAGGCACCCGGAGTGATGAGGCCCGGCCCGTTCGGACCGACGAGCAAGGTCCCGCGCCGGTCGAAGTGGGCGACCACCTCGCTCACGTCCCGGGCGGGAATGCCCTCCGTGACGCATACGACCAGCTTGACCCCGGCGTCCGCCGCCTCGAGCATCGCGTCGCGGGCGAAGCGCGCCGGCACGAACACCACCGAGACGTCCGCGCCGGTCTCGCTCACGGCGGCGAGGACCGTGTCGAAGACGGGCACCCCGTCCACGGTCTGCCCGCCTTTGCCGGGGGAGGTGCCCGCGACCACGCGGGTGCCGGCGGCCCGCATCCGCGTCGTGTGCAGCGCTCCCTCCCGGCCCGTCACGCCCTGCACGAGGACGCGACTGGCTGCGTCGATGAGGATCGCCATCAGTCCTCCCCGCCTCTCCGGGGCACTGTCGGCGCGGCCTGCTCCGCCCCGGTGGCAGGCGCCCCTCCCGGGCTCGCCTGCCGGGCAGCGGCCACCACGAGCTCCACCGCGCGCTCGGCGCTCTCGGCCACGGTGACGCCCGGCAGCGCCGCCCGGTCGAGCACGGCGCGACCCTCCTCGGCCGCGTTGCCGTCCAGCCTGACCACCACGGGCACGTCGACGTGAGCCGCGGCCAGCGCCTCGATGAGGCCGCGCGCCACCTCGTCGCCCCGGGTGATGCCGCCGAAGACGTTGACGAGCACGGCGGCGACCGGCGGTCCGGCCAGGACGGCCTCCAGCGCGGCGACGATCGCCGCGGCCCGCGCCCCGCCTCCGATGTCGCAGAAGTCGGCTGCACTGCCGCCGGCTGCGGCGATACGGTCGATGGTGCTCATGACAAGGCCGGCCCCGTTGCCGATCACGCCGATGTCGCCGCTGAGCGGGACGAAGGCGAGACCGGCGGCACGGGCTTTCGCCTCGCGCTCGTCCTCCGGCGGCTGGGACGGCAGGTCGGGGTGCCGGGAGAGGGCGTTGTCGTCGATCGTCACCTTGCTGTCGAGGCACAGTATCCTCCCGTCCGCGGTGAGGACGAGCGGATTGACTTCGGCCAGGGTCGCATCGCGGTCGTGATAGAGGCGCCAGAGTGAACGCACCGCCTGGCCCAGCTGCGCGCGCGTCTCCGCCGCGCCGGGATCCTCCGGGTCCAGCGCCGCGGCGGCCACCACGTCCCGCACCTGGTAGTCGCAGAGGCCCAGCAGCGGGTCGATCGGCGACCGCACGATCGCGGAGGGATCGCGGGTCGCCAGCTCCTCCACGTCGACGCCGCCCTCGCGCGCGAAGACCAGCATCGGCCCGCGCAGCGCCCGCGAAGAGACCACGGCGAGGTACATCTCGCGGCCCACCTGCACGCCCTGCTCGACGAGCACGGACTCCACCGGCTTGCCGCGGATGGTCATGGCGAGGATCGCCGCGGCCGCCGCGGCCGCCTCCTGCGCGGAGCGGCAGATGCGGATGCCGCCCGCCTTGCCGCGGCCGCCGGTCTTGGCCTGGGCCTTCACGGCCACCGGCGCACCGAGCTCGTCCGTCGCCGCGGCCGCCTCCTCCGGCGTCTGCGCCAGTCGCGACGGCGGCACCGGCAGGCCGGCGAGCGCGAACAGCCGCTTCCCCTGATGTTCGAGCAGGTCCACGAACGGATCCCGGGTCAGCTGCCGGGCGCCGGCGCAGTGGTCGGCGTCAGCCCGTCCTTCGTCGTCGTCTCCGCATCCGCCGCCCCCGCTGCCAGCCGCAACCCGAGCCGGTAGGCCTTCTCGTTGAGCTCCCGGAAGCGGGGCGGCACACGCGAGAGCACCGCCTCCTCGACCGCGTCGGCCGGCAGGACGCCGCTCCTCGCCACGAGCGCCCCCAGCGCGATGATGTTGGTGACCACTTTCTTGCCCAGCTCGTCGGTCGCGACCTGCGTGAACGGCAGACCGCAGTGCGTCACGCCGGCAGCGCCGGGGTCCGCCTCCACCAGGCCCGAGTCGTAGATGAGCAGGCCTCCGGGCCGTGTGTCGGCCGCGTACTTCTCGTACGCCGCCTGCGACAGCACGAGGCTCACGTCAGGCCGGCGCACCTCCGGGTAGTCGATCGGCTCCTCGGCGATGATCACCTCGGCCTTGGAGGCGCCGCCTCGGGCCTCGGGGCCGTAGCTCTGGGTCTGCACGACGCGCCTGCCGAGAGCGGTGGCGGCCTCGGCGATGATGGTCGCCGCGAGCAGGATCCCCTGGCCGCCGGAGCCCGAACAACGCAGCTCCACGCGGGCGGATGCTGTCGGCTCAGGCATGACCGGCCTCCCGGGCACGCTCCTTGAGCCCCGCCAGCCCCGTCGTGAACTCGGCGCGCTCGGCGTGGTGCAGCACGCCGATCGGGTAACGCTCGTGGCTGCGCGTCTCGTCCTCGAACTTGGCGGCCGGCACGGCGTGCTCCTTCTGGAGGCGCAGGAACTCCGCCGGATCCGGCGTGAGGTTGAAGCGGCCGTAGTACACCGGGCACACGGCCATGGCCTCGACCATCGAAAAGCCCTTGTGTACGATGCCGCCGGCGATCACGTTGACCAACTGCTGGTAAGACCAGGCCGTGCCGCGGGCGACGTACGTCGCGCCGGCGGCATGCGCGAGCTCACAGAGGTCGAACGCCGGCTCCACGTTGCCGTACACGCTGGTCGTCGACTTGTCGCCCAGATGGGTGGTGGGGCTCGTCTGGCCTCCGGTCATCCCGTAGATCGAGTTGTTGAAGACGATCGCGGTGAGATCGACGTTGCGGCGCGCGGCGTGGATGAAGTGGTTCCCTCCGATCGCCGCGCAGTCGCCGTCGCCCATCACGACGACGATCTCCAGTCCCGGGTCGGCGGCCTTCGCGCCGGTCGCCACCGCGAGGGCCCGGCCGTGGGCGGTGTGCACCGTCGAGTACTCGAGGTACGCACTGATACGGCCACTGCAGCCGATACCCGCCACGACGACCAGCTTCTCGGGGTCGATCGCGAGGCCGAGCACGGCGTCGATCAGTGCGCGGGTGATGGTGCCGTTAGAGCAGCCGGGGCACCACAGCGTCTTGGGGGTGCGCAGATGCCGTCTGATCTCGGCCGTGGTGTGCGGCTTGATCCGTGGCGGCGCGCAATCCTCCGGCGCCGCCTCCAGCCGCTGTTCATCGACGAGGGCGCTCACGTGTCCTCCCAGCGGTGGTAGTAGAACTCGGGTTTGACCAGTTCGAGGATCTCCTCGGGCGTGATGAGCTCGCCGTCCACGCGTCCGTAGTCCACGACCTTGGCGCGCCCCTTGACCGCCGCCTCGACCTCCCAGCTCATCTGCTTGATGTTCATCTCCGGCACGATCACGGTGCGCACCTGCTCGGCCATGCGCGCCACGGCGGCGGTGGGGAACGGCCAGAGGGTGATGGGCCGCACCATGCCGACGCGCGCGCCCTGGGCGCGCGCCTTCTTCACGACGGCCATGGCGGAGCGGGCCACGGATCCGTAGGCGAAGATCGCCACCTCCGCCCCGTCCATCTCGACCTCCTCGACGCGCACGATGGCGTCGCGGTGGTGGTAGATCTTCTCGCGCAGATAGCGGCCGAGGTCCGCGGCCGTCGCGGGATCCGCGGTGTCGGGGGCGCCGCTGCGGCGGTTGTAGACGAGGCCGGTGACATGCACCTTGAAGGGCGAGCCCAAAGGGGGACGCGGCAGGATGTTGTCGATCGTGCTCGAGACGGTGTCGTACTCGTCCGGATCGCAGTCGGGCATGCCCCGCTCGGCGACGCGCAGCTTGTCCGGATGGGGAAGCGTGACCGCCTCGCGCATGTGCCCGATCAGCGCGTCCGAGAGGATGATGACCGGGGTGCGGTACTGCTCGGAGAGGTTGAAGGCCTCGACGGTGAGCGTGTAGCACTCCTCCACACTGCTGGGGACGAGGGCGATCACCGAGTGCTCTCCGTGGGTGCCCCAACGAGCCTGCATCACGTCCCCCTGGGCGGGGTCCGTGGGCAGGCCGGTGGACGGTCCGCCGCGCATCACATCGACGATCACGCAGGGTATCTGCGCCATGGACGCGAAGCCGATCATCTCCTGCATGAGGCTGAAGCCGGGGCCGGAGGTGGCGGTGAGCGCCTTGGCGCCGGCCAATGAAGCGCCGCACACGGCGGCGATGCTGGCGATCTCGTCCTCCATCTGGATGAACGTGCCGCCGACCTCGGGGAGCCGCCGGCTGAGCACCTCGGCGATCTCCGTGGACGGCGTGATGGGATACCCGGCGTAGAAGCGCACGCCGGCGGCGATGGCGCCCTCGGCGACCGCCTCGTTGCCCTGCAACAGGACCGGGACGCCGGCCTTCGCGGCCTCGGTCACGCTGATCGCCATGTCAGCCCTCCTCGCCGTCGTGCGGCCAGCCACCCTGGCTCTCGGCCACGCCCCGGGTCGCGGTGACGATGTCCCCCTGCGTGAGTGCGGGCGCGTCTGCCTCGGCCGGCTCCGCTTTGGCCCTCGGTCGGCGTCGCCGCACCTCTATCGCGAAATCCGGACAGTGCAGCTCGCAGATGAGGCACTGACTGCAGTCATCCGGACGGGCCACCACGGGCTGTCCGAACTGGTCGCGGTCGAACACGCTGTCGGGACACAGCTCGATGCAGATCCCGCAGGCCTTGCAGAGGCCGAGGTCTACGGCGACAGGACCCCTGTCCGCATCGTCCCCGGCCGGGTCTTCGACCGGATCCATCCGCTCCCTCATCACGCACTCCATCCTTCCGGTGTCGGCACCGCAGTTGAAGACGGCCCGGCCTCGTGCCCTGCCCGTCGGCCGACCGCCCGGTACGAGGAACGCGGCGCCCGCTCGCGCAGGACGGTCCACCACCTCGAGTCTGACCCCCTGCGGCTGAGGCTTCAAGCGCCTTGGGGCCACGTCCAGCATCTTGGACTCGACTTTGCACGCGGCGTGAGGATCGCGCGACGATGCGGCTCCACGGTCCCTTCCCGGAAGTGCGGTGAGGCGCACCCGCGGCGTGGCGCCGGTCCAATCAGTCCGAGATACTAGACCACACGGGAAGCGTCTTGACCCCCGGGAGGCTCGCTCCATAATGACCGTACACACCCGTGCGGCGTGCGCATCGGCGCTACGGGCGCGCGGCGTCGCGGACGCAGTGCCACTGTGTCACGGCGGCGCCGCCCGCCACAGGATCCACGCGCGGCGCCGCCAGGCATGACGTGCAGCGCGCCGTGACGGCCGCGCCTATGCCCGAGCGGGCCTGCGGGCATCGCCTGCGGGACGAGATCGATCCCGCCGCTGCGTGCCTGCGTGCCGCGGCCTGCCGGCCTTCCCCAGGTGACGGGACAGAGCCGCTGCGGCGACCACGGACGAGGAGACGAGGAGAGGAGCGCGCGACATGAAGGATCTTCGGAACGCGTCACAGGTGGGCCGCCTTCAGTTCCTGAGTGAGGCCGCCCGGCGGGAGATCTATGTGGCCGTGCTCGACATCCTCACCAAGGTCGGGATGCGGGTGGATCACGAGGAAGCGACCGCGATGCTGCTGGACGCGGGCTGCTCCCTGACCGGGGACGAGCGCATACTCATGCCGCGTCACCTCGTCGAGCAGGCGCGCCGCTCCGTGCCGCCGGTGGTCGACGTTTACGACCGCGCCGGCGAGCCGGCCATGGAGCTCGGCGGGTACAACAGCTACTTCGGCACCGGGTCGGACCTCCTGTTCACGCGCGACCTCGAGACCGGCGAACACCGGCCCAGCAGACTGGACGACGTGGCCCGCGCCGCCCGCCTCTGCGACGCGCTGCCGAACATCGACTTCATCATGAGCTCCGCCCACCCCACCGACACGAAACCCCATCAGGCCTACCTGCTGAGCTTCCAGGCCATGATGACGAACAGCGTCAAACCGTTGGTGATGACCGCCGAGAACGGCGCGGACCTCGGGGTGATGATCGACATCGCGCGTGCGCTGCGGGGGGGATCGGACCAGTTGCGGCGGCGGCCGTACTTCGTCGTCTACAACGAGCCGACCAGCCCGCTCACGCATCCGGTGGACAGCATCGACAAGCTGCTCCTCTGCGCCGACGCGGGCGTGCCGTCGATCTACTCCCCGGCGCCACTGGCGGGAGCGACGGCGCCGATCACGGTCGCGGGCCACACCGTACAGGGGTTGGCCGAAAGCCTGTTCGGCATGGTGCTCCACCAGCTCCGCCGCCCGGGGGCGCCGTTCCTCCTCGGGGTCGGCTCCGCCGTCCTGGACATCGCGACCGCCCAATCAAGCTACAACGACCTCGGCTACCTTACGGGGTACATGTGCGCGGTCGAGATGGCCAAATGGCTCGACATCCCCAACTGGGGCAACGCCGGTACGAGCGACAGCCACCTGCCCGACGCACAGGCCGGCATGGAGGCGGGCCAGATCACCTTCCTCGCCATGCAGGCGGGGTCCAACCTCGCCCACGATGTGGGATACCTCGACTTCGGGCTGACCTGTTCTCTCGAGCAGATCGTGATCTTGGATGAGTTCATCTCCATGAACCGGCGGCTCCTGGCGGGCGTCCCGATGGACCGCGACAGCCTCGCCGTGGAGACCATCTCCGAGACGGGCCCCGGCGGTCACTTCATGGGGAGCAAGCATACGCGGCGCCACATGCGCGCGGTCCGCTGGCAGCCGAGCATCCTCAACCGCCAGACGCGGGAGAACTGGCTCGCCGACGGCGGCCTCGACCTCGCCGCCAAGGCCCGCCTCAAGGCGATCGATCTGCTGAACAGCCACGAGACGGCGCCGCTCCGCCCCGAAGTGGCGGCGGCGGCCGACGAGCTCGTCGCGGCCTTCGCCGCGGCGGATGAGTGAGGACGACCGGAGCCCGCGCCGATGCACGTCGTCATCGTCGGCAACGGGGCGGCCGCCCTCAGCGCGCTTGAGAGCTTCCGCGGGCACGACCGCGACTCACGGGTCACACTGGTCTCCGGCGAGCAGGGTCCGGCCTACTCCCGCGTCCTGCTCCCGTATTACCTGCGCAGGCGGCTCTCCCGCGACGGCCTGTTCATACGGCGAGCTGACGACTACGCGCGACTGGGAGCGGCGACCGAGTTCGGCGTCCGCGCGGAGGGCGTCGATCCGGCACGCCGGGTGCTTGAGCTCGCCGACGGCCGGCGCCTCGGCTTCGACCGCCTTCTGATCGCGACCGGCTCGAGCCCGATGCGACCCCCGATCCCGGGCCTCGACGGAGCCGGCGTGCACACGCTCTGGACCCTGGACGATGCCGTGAGGCTCGACTCCGTGTTCCGCGAGGGTGCGCGACTGGTCGTACTCGGCTCGGGCTTCGTCGCCCTGCAGGCGGCCTGGGCCGCGCGACAGAGAGGCCTGCAGGTCAGCGTGATCGAGTTGCTGGATCAGATCCTGCCCCGGGTGCTGGATCCGGCGGCCGCGCAGATTCTCTCTGAGCGACTCCACGCCTGCGATGTGGAGGTACGGACGGGCACCCGCGCCGAGAGCGTGGAGACTGACCGCGGCGGCCGGGTGCGTGTCTCGACGAGCGGCGGCGACCGGCTCCCGGCCGACGCCGTCATCGTGGCCACCGGAGCACGTCCGAACGATCAGTTGCTGCCTGAGTGCCTGGAGCCCGACCGGCCCGGGATCCCCGTCGCCGACACCATGGAGACCGTCGTGAGCGGCGTCTACGCGGCCGGGGACGTGACGCGCGGTCCGACCGCGCGCGGCGGGCCGCGGGAGATCCACGCCCTGTGGCCGACCGCCGTCGAGCAGGGCCGAGTGGCGGGCGCCAACCTGGCAGGAGCCGGCCGCTCCTACGGAGGCAGTCTCAGCATGAACGTCACCGAGATGTTCGACCTCACCGTCGCGTCGCTCGGGCAGTTCGTCGAAGACGAGGGCGACGACGTGTTCGAGGAGCACGATCGCGGCGGCATCCGCTACATGAAGATCGTGACCCGCGCGGGCGTGCCGCTCGGCGCGATCGCCATGGGGGCTCCCGAAGGAGCCGTCTTGCTCGGTCGGCTGCGGCCGTTCGTCCGCCACCGACGGGCCCTCCCCGACCTGCCCGCCTTCTTGGCGCGGGAAGACCTCGACGGACGACTGGCACACAGGAGCGCAGCGAAAGAGAGGACGTCATGCGCATCGTTGCAGTAGACCCCGACGCCTGTGTCGCGTGCCGCGACTGCGAGTACGCGTGCGCCTTCCGCCAAAGCGGCGACTTCGCGAGAAGCGCCTCCCACATCCGCGTGAACTTCTACGCCGACGAGCGGGCGTGCGTTCCGCTCACCTGCATGCACTGCGAGGACGCCTGGTGTCTCGCCGTGTGCCCTGCGGCGGCGATCGACCGCGACCCCGGGACGGGGGCGGTCACGATCGACGCGACCCGCTGCGCCGGCTGCAAGATGTGCCTGCTCGCGTGCCCCTACGGGAACATCCACTTCAACGCCGAGACCGGCGTGAGCGCCAAGTGCGACCTGTGCGGAGGCGACCCGATGTGCGTGCGGGCCTGCATCTCCGGGGCCCTGCGCTACGTCGACGCCGAGGAACTCGCGGACCTGCGCCGCGAGGTGGTCGACGCCAGCCTGAAACGCCTTCTCCGTCTGAGCAAGGGGGTGAGATAGATGCAGACCGGACCGGAGATCCGGCACTCTCTCTGCCGGATGTGCGACGACCGTTGCGGTATCGACGTCCATCTCGAGGACGGCCGTATCGTCGACATCCTCGGCAACAAGGAGCATCCCTGGAACCGTGGCCGGTTGTGCGTCAAGGCTCGCGCGGCCGTCGACATGATCTATCACCCGGACCGTGTCCTCACGCCCCTCAAGAGGACCGCGGACGGGTGGGAGCAGATCCCGCTCGACCAGGCCCTCGACGAGATCGCGGGGCGCCTCGCCGACGTCAGGGACCGGTACGGCGCCCGCAGCATCGGCGTGTGGAAGGGGGAGGCCATCGGCTTCGGCCAGCAGGAGACCGTCGCGCGCCGCTTCGCGCACGCCCTCGGAAGTCCCAACTACCTCTCCAACGACTCCATGTGCTACGTCGGGCGCTACATGGGCTTCACACTGGTCGACGGGGCATGGCCGATCCCCGATCTCGAGAACGCCCGGTGCATCGTGCTGTGGGGTGCGAACCCGCCGTATGCGCATCCCAACATGACGCAGTACATCACCGCCGCCCGGCGCAAGGGAGCGACCCTGGTGGTGGTGGACCCGCGCATGTCCGCCATCGCCCGCCGCGCCGACATCCACGCGCAGGTGCGCCCCGGCACCGATGGCGCGCTCGCGTGGGGACTGGTCCGGCAGTTCGTGGAGATGGACGCGTACGACAAGGACTTCGTGGAGGACCACACGATCGGGTTCGCCAAGGTGGTGGACTACGCGAGGACGTTCACGCCCGAGATGGTGGAGGCCGAGACCGGCCTGCCCGCGGCCACGGTGAAAGCCATGGCGCGGATGATGGCGGACGCCGCCCCGCGCATGGCGGCCTACGTGGGCAACGGGCTCGAGCATCACGAGAACGGGGTCGGCAACATCCGCGCCATCGCCATGATCGACGGGCTGCTCGGCGCTCTGGACCGTGAGGGAGGCACCCTGTTCAAGGAGCCGGCGCCGCTGCGCGATCTCACCCTGTACGACGAGATGCCGCTCAGACACCTCAGCCCTCTCGGCACGGACCGCTTCCCGGTGCTGTACGACATGCGTCAGGAATGCCACACCATGACGGCCATGGAGGCCATCCTGTCAGACGAGCCGTACCCGCTCCGGGCGCTGGTGATGACGGGCGCCAACCCGGCGTCCACGAACCCCAACTCCCCCAAGGTCCTCGAGGCCCTGCGCTCGCTCGACCTCCTGGTGGTCCGCGACCTGTTCATGACCGAGACGACCGCCGTGGCCGACTACGTGCTGCCGGCCGCCTCCTTCCTCGAACGCACCGAGCTGCACGCGCACGCCAAGCACCAGATCGTGAGCCTGACCGACAAGGTGGTGTCGTGGTCGGACGTCCAGGGCGAGTACGACTTCTGGCACGACCTGGCGGTGCGACTCGGGATCGGCGAGTACTTCCCATGGGAGGACGAGACGGCTCTCAACCGCTGGCTGCTCGAGCCGACCGGGCTCAGCCTGGAGACGCTGGAGGCACACCGCGAGGGGGTGGAGTACAGCCCTCCCCGCGTCGGCCGGCGCAGGCAGGCCGGCTTCGACACGCCCTCCGGGAAGGTCGAGTTCGCCTCCGCGTACCTCAAGGACCTCGGATACGACGAGCTCCCTGTCTATCACCGCCCCGCCTACCGGCGCGAGCCTGACGCCGCCCGGCCGTTCGTGCTCATGACCGGGGCACGCAAGCTCCTCTATCTCCACAGCCGCTTCCGCAACATCCCGCGCTTCCGGACGGCGATCCCCGGCCCCGAGGTGGAGATGCACCCGGACGACGCCGCCGCCCTGGGAGTGGCGGACGGCGACACGATCCGGCTGACGTCGCCCATCGGCGCGGTCGACCTTCCCGTCAAGGTCGTGGCCGAGAACGAGATCCTCCCCGGGAACCTGCAGGTCACGCACGGGTGGCGAGAGGCCAACGTGAACCTCGTGACGCACGACGACCGGTTCGACCCGGTCAGCGGTTTCCCGTTGATGAAGTCGATCGAGGTGAGCGTGCAGAAGGTGTGACCGGACGCACGCGGGGATCCGCGAACCGGCGGATCCCGCCGCGCGCTCCTAGCGGTGCAGGCGCTGGTCCAGTTCGCGCGCAACAGCCTCGACGATGCCCTGCGCACGTGCGATGCCGAACTCCTCGATCCGCCAGTTCGGCCCGGTCACACCGACGGCCGCCGGATCGGCCGACGACGTCAAGGCGCACACGATGGACGTGACCCCGGTCTCGACCGCGTCCTGGACGGTGTGGGCGACACCCCTGTCGGCGAACGCGCCGCCCGTGGCGGTACCGGTCAAAGGGATGTGCCTGCCGACCCAGCCGCTGTGCCTGAGAGCGTGCGGACTCTCGACCTGGTCTATGTAGATGCCGTGGTCGCCGTCGAGCACGATCAGGTTGGCGGTCTCCTGCGTGGCGTCGCGCAGGCGGACGAGATGCAGGCGCGCGATGAGACGCAGACGATCGACCCAGCCGACACGCGAGGCGAGGCCGACGAGCTCCAGCCCCAGAGAGTAGGTGCCGTCCGGCGCCGACCGGAGCAGGTCGCTCTCGACGAGGTGCGGGAGGATGCGCGCGACCGCCGCACGCGACATCCCGGCGCCCTCGGCGATCTGTCGCTCGCTGAGCCCGTGCGAGACGGTGGCGAACGCGCGGAGCACGGCCAGACCGTGCGCGAACAGGGGTGCGTGGACGCTCAGCTCGAAGACCCCGCTCCCCAGCGACCAGCCTCTCTCCGCGGAGTGATACGTGACGAAGTGACGTTCACGTAGCAGATTGAGCAGACCGTAGGTGCTGGAGCGGGGGATGTGACAGGACGAGGCGATGATGCTCGCCGGCGCCGGACTGGAGCGCCTGTTGAGGAACTCGAGGATGTCGAGGACGCGCGACGCGCTCCACGTCACACCCTGCGCGGCCGTCTTCCCGGCCTCTGGTGTCTCGTCCGTGGTCATGGCGTCTGTGTGTGCCGCTTCCTCTGCTCTCGTCCGAACGGCGGCGAGCCCATCCGCCAGGCGTCGACTCACGCCGAGCGAGACCCGGCGGCCGGCGCCCCGGCGGCGGTCGCCCGCACACCCTCCGCGGCGACACAGCGCGCGTGCCGCCGCGGAGGGTGCCCACGGCGCCGTACTCAGTACGGGTACTCGACCCCGAGGCCGGCGAGCTCCTCCCGGGCGGCCTTGTACATGTCGAGGTACCAGCCCTGGGGCTTCACCTTCATGAGCTCGTAGCACTCCTGGATGGGCTTGCCCTCGGGCGCGGTGGCGATCTCGCCCTCGTACTTCTTCAGCAGCGTGTCGACGATGCCGCAGGCCTGCTCGCGGCTCATGCCCTGCCTCGCGACGGCGTGGCCGGTCTCGGCCGCGAGCCGCGCCTCGAGCGGGGTGGCGTAGTTGCGGTACTTGTTGTGCCGCGGCGCGGAGGTCCACAGGTCCCCGCCGCTGACCACGCTGGCGATGGCGTGAGCCGACACCTCGCGGAAGAGCATGTCCGTGCCGGGACCCGCGTTGAAGAACCCGTTGCTCGTGGAGAGGATGCGGCTGTTGCGCGCCAGCGCCTGGTGCACCATGCTCACGAGCCACAGCATCTCGCGCCCGCTGTTGGACGTGTGCTGCATGTGGAACGGGAAGCTGTTGTTGAAGTTGTGCTGGTACACGGTGAGCCCGACGAGATGATGGGCCACCTCGAGCACCGCCGTACCCTCGGCGCCGCCCGCGTACCCGCCGTAGATCGCGCCGGTGAGACAACCGATCGCGCAGCCGAACTGCTTGCAGTGCACCACCTTGTTGAGCAGCTCGTTGTCGGTCTTCATCTCGGTGAGCACGCCGATCAGGCGACCGTCCGTGCTGCGCACGCCCCACTCGTTGCTGCTCGCGGCGATCTGGCCGGTGTCGGACTGGGCCGTCCCGACGGCGACCAGGAAGAGGCCCGGACGGCCCACGAGCTTGGCGGCGTTGCGGAGCATCATCGCGTGCTCCATGACGCCGGCCATCTCGGCAGGGGTGCCCGAGTGGATCGTCCGGCCGATGCTCTCCTCGAGGATGGGCCCGCAGACGCCGTCGGCCAGCGGCTCCTGCGTGTAGGCCATCGAGGCCTGCAGGAAGATGTCCTCGTCGTAGGTGATGTCCGGGCTGAAGATGCAGAACGGTCCGCGCTCGTCCTCGATACGGCGCGGACGCCACCAGCGCGTCTCGTGCCCGGCACCGACCTGATGCACCTCAGGCGCCAGGAAGAGCGCCTCGTTCAGCTCGTCCTCGGTGATGAGGATGCGGCGATGCGTGTCGACGTTGTGCACCCCTACCGCGAGGAAGAACTCCACCGCCGCCTTCCAGATGCGGTCGGCGAGATCGTCGTCGGCCGGGACGGGCGTCGAGGGATCGTACCTGATCTCGTACTTACTGAGGACCTCCTGCATCTTGGGCAGGAAGATGTCGTACAGGAACTCGTCGTCCTCACAATACGGGCCTGCGGCGGCCCGCTCCATGATCTCCCACATCTTCAGATGCGACATCTCGTCACTCTCCCGCGCCCGCGCGTTTGCCGGCCATGACCTCTTCGAGCGTCTTCGCCGCCTTGGCGGCGTCCTCGCCCCAGCTGTCGGCGCCGGCCTCGGCGACCCACTCGGCCGTCACCGGCGCCCCGCCGAGGATCACGTGGTACTTCTCCCGCAGGCCCTTGGCCACGAGGATGTCCACCAGCTCCTTCTGCGCCGGCATCGTCGTGGTCATCAGGGCCGAGGCGCCGATGATGTCGGCGCGAAGCTCCTCGGCGCGTTTGACGAAGTCGAGCGGGTCCACGTCGCGGCCGAGGTCGTAGACCTCGAACCCGGAGGCGCGCAACATGGTGATGGCGATGTCCTTGCCGATCTCATGGACATCGCCCCGCACCGTGCCGAGCACCATCACGCCCACCTTCTTCGAGGCGGCGTTCGACGCCAGCAGCGCCGGCTGCACCACATCCACGGCGCTCTGCATGGCCCGCGCCGCCAGCATCAGCTCCGGCAGGAAGATCTCCCCGGTGCCGAAGCGGTCGCCGACGGCGCGCATGGCGACCGACAGGGTGTCCACCAATCCGGTCGGATCGGCGCCCTCGTCGAGGGCTGCGCGCGCCTTCTCCCCGGCGCGCGCGGCCTCCCCGTTCTCGATGGCCTGGACGAGTTCATCGACCGTACTCATCGCACCACTCCTATCTCTCGGCTACGCCCGCCGGCTGCGCCCCCCGGCCCCTGGTCCGGGTGCTGTGGGCCGCCGCGGGCCTGATTTCAACGCTGCCTGTGGATTCCTCCGACGGACCGCCGGGCGGAGCCGTCAGCCATCGGTCCGGACGGTGATCATGGGAAGGTCGATGCCCGACTCCCTGGCTTTCTCGATCGCCTCCGGGTAGCCGGCGTCGGCGTGACGCATCACACCGGTGCCCGGATCGGTGGTGAGCACGCGGCGCAAACGCTCCGCCATCATGTCGCTGCCGTCGGCGACGACGACCATGCCCGCGTGGAGGCTCTTGCCGATGCCCACCCCGCCGCCGTGGTGGAAGCTCACCCAGCTCGCCCCCGCGGCCGTGTTGACGAGCGCGTTCAGGATCGGCCAGTCCGCGATCGCGTCGCTGCCGTCCCGCATGCTCTCCGTCTCGCGATAAGGGCTCGCCACCGACCCCGAGTCGAGGTGGTCACGGCCGATCACGATCGGCGCCTTGACCTTGCCGCTGCGCACCAGGTCGTTGAAGATCTCCCCCGCACGGGCGCGCTCGCCGTACTCCAGCCAGCAGATACGGCAGGGCAGACCCTGGAACTGCACCTTCTCCCCGGCCATGCGGAGCCAGCGCGTGACCATCTCGTTCCCGGGGAAGGCCTCGAGCAGGGCGGCGTCGGTGGCGGCGATGTCCTGCGGGTCGCCGCTGAGCGCCGCCCAGCGGAAGGGCCCGTTGCCGCGCGCGAACAGCGGGCGGATGTAGGCGGGCACGAAGCCGGGGAAGGCGAACGCCTCGGCGTATCCCGCCGCCTTCGCCTCGCCGCGGATGTTGTTGCCGTAGTCGAAGACGTGGGCGCCGGCCTTCTGCAGAGCGACCATGGCCTCGACGTGCACGACGATGCTCTGCACGGCGCGGCGCACGTACTCGTCCGGGTCCTCGCGCCGCAGCCGCAGCGCCTCGTCCAGCGTCATCCCGTTGGGGACGTAGCCGTTGAGCGTGTCGTGCGCCGAGGTCTGGTCGGTGACCAGGTCCGGCGTGACGCCGCGGCGGACCAGCTCGGGATAGACGTCGGCGGCGTTGCCGAGCAGCCCGATCGAGAGCGGCCGCCGCGCGGCGACCGCCTCCTCGGCCAGGCGCAGCGCCTCGTCCAGTGACTCCGTGGAGACGTCCACGTACCGTGTCTCGAGACGCCGCTCGATGCGGTGCGGATCGACCTCGACGCACAGGGCGACGCCGCCGGCCATGGTCACGGCCAGGGGCTGCGCGCCGCCCATGCCACCGAGACCGGCGGTGAGCACGAGCCGGCCGGCCAGGTCGGTCCCGTAGTGCTTCTGTCCGGCGGCCGCGAACGTCTGGTAGGTGCCCTGCAGGATCCCCTGCGTGCCGATGTAGATCCAGGAGCCGGCGGTCATCTGCCCGTACATCGTGAGTCCCAGCGCGTCCAGGCGACGGAACTCGTCCCAGTTGGCCCAATCGCCCACCAGGTTGGCGTTGGCGATGAGCACGCGCGGCGCCCATTCGTGGGTCTCGAACACGCCGACGGGCTTGCCGCTCTGGACCAGTAGGGTCTCGTCGTCCTTGAGGCGGCGCAGGGTGCGGACGATGGCGTCGAACGACTCCCAGTTGCGCGCCGCCTTGCCGGCGCCGCCGTAGACCACCAGCTCGTCCGGCGCCTCCGCGACCTCCGGGTCAAGGTTGTTCATGAGCATGCGCAGGGCGGCCTCCTGCTGCCAGCCCCTGCAGCTGATCTCCGTGCCGCGGGGGGCACGCACGCGTCGTGCGCCGATGACGTCGTCGCCGGAGGGCGCCGGTGCATCTGCCGACATGACTCGCCTCACCTTCGATTCCAGATGGTTGGACACCTACACACACCCCGGACCGGGATGGAGAGCCGGCCGCCGACGGAGAGACACGCGACGGACACCGCCGTGGCGGGGCTTGGCGACGAGTGGCTCATGCCCCGCGAACCGTCGTGCGCGGCTTCGAACCCTCCTGTGGTTCGGGCTCCAGGCGTGACACCGATGCCGACGACACCGGCACGCGCCTCGCCATGGTGCACGGTACCATCGGCCGCTCGGGACGTTCAAGACAGCCCGCCCTGCGTCCAGTATCTCAGACGATAATGCCGTGCTGCGACGGTCCGCCGCGGCCCTCCCGGATCACAGCCGGCACTCGGGCGGCAGTGCGGGAGTGTCGGCGAGCAGCCGCTTCGTGTACTCGGCCTGCGGGTCTTCGAGCACCGCGTCCACCGGCCCGAGCTCGACGATGCTGCCCTCACTCATCACCGCGACCTCCTGGGCGACGCTGCGGATGAGCGCGAGGTTGTGCGTCACGAACAGCATGCTCACGCCGGTGTCGCGTTGGAGCTTGGCCAGCAGTTCGATGATGGCCGCCTGCACGGACACGTCCAGCCACGAGGTCACCTCGTCGCAGATGAGGACGGTCGGCTCGACGGCGAGCGCACGCGCGATCGCCACCCGCTGGCGCTCGCCCCCGGAGAGCTGCTCCGGATAGCGGCTGAGGAGCGATGCGTCGAGGGCCACCTGGTCAAGCGCGTTGACCATGCGCCCCTCTCTCTCGTCGCGGTCAAGCTTGAAGAAGATGTCGATCGGCTGGGCGAGCAGCTGACGGATCGTCTTGCGCGGGTTGAGCGAGCTGTACGGGCTCTGGAAGATGTACTGGATCGCCTGGCGCTCGTCCCGCGTGCGCCCTCCGGACTCGCGCGCCAGCGCCTTCCCGTTGAGCTCGATGGTGCCGTCGATGCGGAACTGGTGCAGCCCCGCGATACAGCGCGCGAGGGTCGTCTTGCCGCTGCCCGACTCGCCCACGAGCGCCAGACAACGATGCTCACAGAGGTCGGCGTCGACGCCGTGCAGGACTTCCTTGTTCTGGTAGAACGCGACCACGCCCTGCGC
>JAAYBE010000205.1 GCA_012719015.1 Actinomycetota bacterium | reverse complement strand
GGGGGTGGACCATGAGAGAGGGAGAAGGCTGGGTCCTGTTCGCCTGGCTCATGCTGCTGGTCGCCGGCGTCATGAGCGTCATCGACGGCATCGTAGCGCTGTCGCGGTCGTCGTTCTTCCACGACGTCGGTGCGCACTACGTGGCCGGCAACCTCACCACGTGGGGCTGGGTCGTCCTGATCGTCGGCATCGTGGAGATCGCCGCCGCGGTGAGCGTGTGGCGCGGCGGCTCTTTCGGCCGCTGGGTCGGCATCCTCGTCGCCGGCATCAGCCTGGTCGTCTGGCTGTCCTGGATCCCCATCGTGCCGTTCTGGGCGCTGTTCGTCATGTTCCTGGACGTGCTCGTGATCTATGGCCTGGCCGTGTACGGCGGGCAGCGCCAGGAGGCCTGACCGGCGCTCGCCGGCGACAGACGGGGGGCGGGGCGCGTCACCGCGCCCCGCCCCCCGTCGCCTCCTGCTCGGACAGCGCGAGGAGCGCTCAGTCCTTGCTGTGCTTCTCCGTGCCGAACGCCTGCTTGAGCTGCTCCTCCTGCTCGTGTGACAGGTTCGAGCGCACCAGCGTCGCCTCCGTGCCCTGCACCGCGGCGAGGAACTTGTCCTCGGTCATCTGCCCGATGAGCAGGAACCAGCCGGCCTTGCCCGGCGGTACCGCGTCGCCCATCTGCTCGAGCACCTGGCGGTCGATGCCGGTCTTGCCCATCTTGCCGAAGAGCGCGCCCAGGCCGGCGCCGATGGCCATGCCCAGGAACGGCATCAGGAAGATGAGGCCGAACAGCATGCCCCAGAAGGCGCCGCCCAGGGCGCCGGCGCCCACCAGCTTGGTGTCGTGCTTGACGTGCGGCTTGCCGTCGGGGTCGCGCACGACCATGGCGGCGTCCTGCAGCTGGACGATCAGGTCCTTCTGCAGCTGCGCCAGCGTGGCGCCGAACCTCTCTGCGTGGGCCTCGTCCTCGAAGCCCAGCACCATCAACTCACTCACGCTCGCCTCCTCGCTTTCGTTCATGACGGGCCACTTCTTACCCATTCCCGCGCCGTCGCGCACGGCGCGTCCCGCATCTCACGAGCCCCCGGGCGCCTCCGGGGAGGGGAAGTACAGGCGCTCGATGTCGAGCACGACACGCTCGAACGCCGCGAAGTGCTCCTCCTCGCTCATGTCTTGCAGGCCGGCCGCCGCCAGCAGCCAATCCCTGGCGGCGGCCCAGCCGAACAGCATCGCCACGAGACTGATGACGACGAAGCGTGGCTCGGGACCCGCGGGGTCGCTCGTCTCGCCCGCCGGGACCGTCGCCGCGGCCAGCTCGATCAGCCGCTCGGTGGCGGGGAAGTGACCGATGGTACGGTCGAACGGCAGGCCGTGCAGCGCCGAGTGCGCCAGAAGCCGCACGTACGTGCGCTCCTTCTCCCACGCCTCGCGCAACATGAGACGCGTCGCCTGCAGGAGGTCCTCTTCACCGGCGGCGGTGTCGCGGATGGTGTCCTCGTCGCGGCTGAGCACGGCCCGGTAGACCTCCTTTTTGCCGCCGAGGTAGCGGTGCACGAGGGCGTGGCTCACGCCCGCGGCGGCGGCGATCTCGCGCACCGACACGGCCGTGTAGCCGCGCTCCGCGAACAGCATCCTGGCGGCGTCGAGGATCCGCCGCGTGGACTCCTCCCGCCCCAGTCTCTTGCGTGACTTCTTGCTCAACGCCCCTCCTTGTTGCAACACGACCCCACCGTACCTATATTGATATGTTACCACGTGGTAACGATGAGAAGGGAGCGCCTGTGGGCGGCTCGGGACAAGGAGATGGGGCGGGCCGAGAGCAGATCGAGCAGGCCGCTCAGGCCTACATCTACGGCTATCCCCTGGTGTACAACCTGCGCGAGTGCGCCGCGTTCGTCGCCGGCAGCGGCGGGTTCCCGGCGCGAGCGCCCTACAACGAGTTCGGCCACGTGCGGGACCTGGCCGACCCTGACCTCAAGTTCGTCTCGCCCAACAACGACACGTGCTACTCGGTCGCCGTCTGCGACGTGCGACGTGAGCCGCTCGTCCTGCACGTCACGGACACGGGAGGACGTTACTACGTCCTGCAGTTCGTCGACGCCTGGACGAACAACTTCGCCTACATCGGACGGCGCGCGACCGGCACCGGCGAAGCCGACTACCTGCTCGCCGGCCCGGGGCGCGACGGGGACGCGCCGCCGGGCATGCCGGTCGTGCGCGCCCCGAGCGGGGTCTTCGTCATCGTCGGGCGGACGCAGGTCGACGGGGGCCGGGACCTCCCGGAGGTGCACGCACTGCAGGACGCCTTCCGCCTGACGCCGCTGTCCGTGTACCGCGGCGACGGCGATCCGAGCCCACCCGCCGGCATCCCCGAGCCCGACCCGCGGGTGGGCGGGGAGCTCGAGTGGTGGGAGCGCTGCCGCACGTTCCTCGCCGCTTTCCCGCCTCCGACGGCGGACGCGCCGTTCCTCGCGACCTGCCGGCGCCTCGGGCTCACGGAGGAGGAGTCGCCCTACGTCGGCATGGACCCGAAAGAGACGGCGATCCTGGTCGCCGGGGCCAAGGCCGGGCAGGCGAAGATCGAGGAGCTCATGCAGCAGATCCACGCCACGCCCGCCGGCTGGCAGATGACGACCCACCTCTTCGACTACAACCTCGACCACCTCGGGCTCGGCACGATCGCCGGCCCGGAATGGGTGATCGCCGACCGCGCCCAGGCCTACGCGACCCGCGCCGTCGTCGCCCGCGCGGGGCTGTGGGGCAACCACGGGTACGAGGCCACCTACGCCACCATCTGGGTCGACGGCGATGGTCGGCCGCTCGACGGCGCGCACCGGTACGAGCTGCGGCTGACGCAGCCTCCGGTGGACGCCTTCTGGTCGCTGACCATGTACGCGCCTCCGGAGTTCTACCTCGTGGCCAACCCGATCGACCGCTACGCGATCGGCGACCGGACGCCGGGACTGCGGCGGGAGACGGACGGCGGCGTGACCGTCTTCATCCAGAAGGACCCGCCGGACGGCGACAAGGCCGCCAACTGGCTGCCGGCCCCGGACGGGCCGTTCCGGCCGATCATGCGCCTCTACCAGCCGCGAACGGAGATCCTCGACGGCAGCTACGCGCTGCCGCCCATCACCAGGCTGAGCTAGCCGGACCAAGGAGACGCGATGGGAGATTCCTACGACATCATCATGGCCGTCTATCCGGCCGCTGCCGCCGCCGAGAGGGACTTCGACGCCCTCGTGGCGCTGGTCAAGGAGAAGAAGGTCCGCACCGAGGGCGCGATCCTCGTCGAGCGCGACGCCGGCGGCAAAGTGACGGTGCACCAGACCGGCGACCGCCTCGGCCGCAAAGGCCTCGGCTGGGGCGGCGGTGTCGGCCTGCTCGTCGGCCTGTTCAGCCCGCCCCTGCTCGGCTCGATCGTCGTCGGCGCGGCCGCCGGCGGCCTCGTCGGCACGTTCGCGCGCCACAAGGTCGCGAAGGGCATGAAGAGCGGCCTCGGCGAGAACCTCAAGGCGGGCCAGGGCGCCCTCATCGCCATGGTCGACGAGGAGGACCTGCCGGCCGCCGAGTCGGTGCTCTCCACGCCGGCCAGGTCGGTCGCGCGGATGGACGAGAAGGGCGTGCGCGGCCTCAAGGACTCGCTGGCGGAGGCCGCCCGGAAGTTCGTCCCCGACCGCACCGTGCTGCCGATCCCCGACAAGCGGTTCGGCGGCGTGACGGGCCGCACGATCGCCGAGTCGGCCGAGGACTGGTCCTTCATCCCCGGCCCGTCGGCGCCCGAGGGCGCGCCCAACGTCCTGCTCGTCCTCATCGACGACGCCGGCTTCGGCGGCCCCGACACCTTCGGCGGCGGCATCAGCACGCCCACGCTCAGCCGCGTGCAGGAGATGGGCCTCACGTACAACGCCTTCCACGTCACGGCCGTCTGCTCACCGACGCGCGCGGCGATGCTGACCGGGCGCAACCATCACCGCGTCGGCATGGGCGGCATCGCCGAGTTCCCGGGGCCGTTCCCCGGCTACACCGGCACGCGGCCCCGCAGTTGCACGGCGCTGCCGCGCATCCTCAAGGAGAACGGCTACGTCACCGGCGGCTTCGGCAAGTGGCACATGACGCCCGGCCGCGAGATGGGGCCGGCCGGCCCCTTCGACCACTGGCCCCTCGGCTGGGGCTTCGACCACTGGTGGGGCTTTCTCACCGGCGCCGCCGGCCAGTACGACCCGATCATCACCCAGGACAACTCCACGCTCGGCGTCCCGGAGGGCGAGGGCGACAAGCTCTACTACTTCCCCGACGACATCACCGACAAGGCCGTGGAGTGGCTGCACGCCGTCCGCGGCCACGACCCGCACAAGCCGTGGTTCCTCTACTACTCCACCGGCTGCAGCCACGCCCCGCACCATGTCGACAGGTCCTGGGCGGACAAGTACAAAGGCAGGTTCGACGCCGGCTGGGACGCCTACCGCGAGGCCACGCTGGAACGGCAGAAGAAGCTCGGCATCGTGCCGCAGGACACGGAGCTCTCCGAGCGTCCCGAGCTCTTCCCCGCCTGGGACTCCTTGACCGACGCGCAGAAGAGGCTCTACGCGCGGCAGATGGAGGTCTTCGCCGGCTACTCGGAGAACGCCGACTGGAACGTGGGGCGCCTGATCGACTCCATCGAGGAGATGGACGAGCTGGAGAACACGCTCGTCATCTACATCTGGGGCGACAACGGCGCCAGCATGGAAGGCACCCTGACCGGCTCCTTCAACGAGACGACCTTCTTCAACGGGGTGGTGCTCGAGGCTGACGAACAGCTGAAGCTGATCGACAAGTGGGGCGGGATCGAGGAGCTCGGCGGCTTCCACACGGCGCCGCACTTCGCGGCCGCCTGGGCCCACGCCAACAACACACCGTTCCCCTGGGGCAAGCAGATGGCCAGCCATCTGGGCGGCACGCGCAACCCGATGGTCGTCGCCTGGCCGGCCAGGATCGTGCCCGACCCGACGATGCGGCGCCAGTTCACGCACTGTATCGACGTCGGCCCGACGATCCTCGAGGCGCTCGGCATCCCGGAGCCGAAGACCGTGGACGGCATCGAGCAGGAGCCGATGGACGGCACGAGCTTCCTCTACAGCTTCGACGACGCCGAGGCCGCCGAGCGCCACACCACCCAGTACTTCGAGATGTACGGCAGCCGGGCCATCTACAAGGACGGCTGGTGGGCCGGCGCCAAGCTCGACAAGCTGCCCTGGGACTTCACGCCGCAGACGCTCGAGAGGTTCGCACCCGGCGGGGAATGGGACCCTGAGAAGGACAGGTGGTACCTCTACTACCTGCCGGAGGACTTCAGCCAGGCCAAGGACCTCGCCGCCGAGCAGCCGGAGAAGCTCGAGGAGTTGAAGGCGCTGTTCTGGAAGGAGGCCGAGCGCAACCGCGTGCTGCCGCTGCTCGGCGGGTACGCCGTCTTCTTCGGCATGCTGCCGCCGATGCAGACGGTGACCCGGGTCGAGTACGCGGGCGACGTGCAGAACGTGCAGACGGCCGTGATCCCGCGCGTCATCGGCCGGTCCTACGCTATCGAGGGACACCTGCACGTGCCCGAGGGCGGCGCCGAGGGCGTCGTCTGCGCGTTCGCCGACTTCATCGGCGGCTTCGCCCTCTGGGTCGACGAGAAGGGCCTGCTCAACCACACCTACCAGTTCCTCGGGGTGGATACCTACAAGCAGACGTCGACCGAGCCCATCCCGACCGGCGACGTGACCGTGAAGATGCTGTTCGAGGCCGACCAGCCGAACCCCGGCACCGGCGGCAACGTCACCCTGTTCGCCAATGACAAGAGGATCGGCGCAGGGCGGATCGACAGGACCATCTCGCTGATCTTCACCACCTATGCCGGGATGGACATGGGCCGCGACAACGGCGGTGTCGTCGACCTCGCCTACGAGGACAGGGCGCCGTACGCCTTCACCGGTACCGTGAAGAAGGTCGTCTTCGACCTGAAGCCGGCCGACCACGAGAGCGAGCAGGCGCTGCACGAGCACGAGCAGACACAGGCCGTCGGGGCCGGCGCGGCCGGCTGAGCCGCCCGCACGGCCCCTTGCCGGCCCCACAGCCCGCCTGCACAGAGGAGGCGACATGCCCACGCAGCCCACCAGGGTCCATCACCCCGGCCTCGAGGAGCGCCGGGCGCGCGGCAAGGCGCTGCGCAAGGAGGTCGACCCGGGCAGCCACGCCGAGTGGAGGCCCGCCGCGGGCAGACGCGACCCGGTCGAGCTGCTCGAGGAGCAGAACGTCACCCGCGAGCCCGACCTCGTGCCGGTCAGACACGGACGCATGATGGCGTCGCCGTTCACGTTCTACCGCGGCGCGGCCAAGATCATGGCCGCCGACCTCAGGGAGACGCCGCGGGCCGGCCTGGAGGTGCAGCTCTGCGGCGACGCGCACCTCTCCAACTTCGGCGTCTTCGCCTCGCCGGAGCGCACGCTGTTGTTCGACCTCAACGACTTCGACGAGACCCTGCCGGGTCCGTTCGAGTACGACGTCAAGCGCATGACGGCGAGCTTCGTCATCGCGGCGCGCAACAACGGGTTCACCGCGGTGCAGACCCGCGACGCCGCCCTCGCGGCCGTCCGGTCGTACGTCGATGCGATGGGCGGGTTCGCCGCGAGGCGCGTCCTCGACGTCTGGTACGCGCGCCTCGCCGAGGACGACCTGCTGGCGACACTCCACGCGGCCCAGCAGACCCAGGCCGCGAAGACGGGCAAGAAGTCGGCGAAGCAGCTCAAGACGCGCGTCGCCGCCACCGAGCGCACGCTCCAGAAGGCACGCACGCGCGACAGCCTGCAGGCGCTCTCCAAGCTCGCCGAACATGTGGACGGCCGGTACCGTATCGTCAGCCGGCCGCCGCTCGTCGTGCCGGCCCGCGACCTCGAGGGCGTCTACGGGCTGTCCGGCGAGGAGTGGCGACGGGTGATCCGCGAGCAGCTGCGCCGGTACCGCGCCACGCTGCCGCACGACCGGCGCGCGCTGCTCGAGCGTTTCGAGGTGGTCGACGTGGCGCGCAAGGTCGTCGGCGTCGGCAGCGTGGGGACGCGGGCCTTCATCGCGCTGCTGCAAGGACGCGACCAGGAGGACCCGCTCTTCCTGCAGGTCAAGGAGGCCACGCGCTCCGTGCTCGAGGACCACCTGCCGAGGAGCCGCTACCGGCAGCCGGGCCGGCGCGTGGTCGAGGGCCAGCGCATGATGCAGGCCGCGAGCGACATCTTCCTCGGCTGGACGCGAGGTCACTACGAAGGGCGCTTCCTCTACTGGCGGCAGCTCCGCGACATGAAGGGGTCGGCGGACGTCGAGAACATGATCCCGGCGGGGCTGGCGCTCTACGGCAGGCTCTGCGGCTGGACCCTGGCCCGCGCCCACGCCAGGTCCGGGGACCCCGTCGCTATCGCCGCCTACCTCGGCAAGGGTGCCAGGTTCACCGCCGCCATCCTCGACTTCTCGGAGCGCTACGCCGACCAGAACGAGCGCGACTACGAGGTCTTCGTGGAGGCCGTCAAGGCGGGGCGCCTGACGGCGCGGGAGGGCGTGTGAGGACGCCGGCGTCGTGACTGACGATGACGGTCGCCGGCCCCTACCTCACCCGTCTCCCTGACGCCCTGCCGCCGTCGTTCCACCTGCTGGCCAAGCCGACCGGCTCGACCTGCAACCTCGCCTGCGACTACTGTTTCTTCCTCGAGAAGGAACGACTGTACCCAGGCGCCAGGCAGCGGATGAGCGACGCG
>JAAYBE010000204.1 GCA_012719015.1 Actinomycetota bacterium | reverse complement strand
TCGGGCGACGCCGCGGCGTCGCGCGACAGACCGTCGTGCGGCGATCCGACCTGCAGTCCCACATGGTCCCACGGCTCCGCCAGCGCGAACGGCGCCAGACGATCGACCGCGACGATCACATCCCCCACGTTCATATGGCGAATACTACCCCAGCCCGCACGCCGGACCCGCCCCTCAGCTCCCCGACGGCGCTTTGGCGCACGATGGCGGCTGCGATACACTCCCCGGCATGACCAGCATCAACGAGACGCGCCTGCCCGGCGTGGGCATCCGGTTCGATTTCGTCACCCGGGACGGCACGGGCGTCGTCCTCATCAATCATCACAGCGGTCGCTCCGAGTTGCTCCTCTGCAGCCCCGACGACCCTGACGCGTGCCACGAGGTCCTCCGCCTCACCCGCGAGGACGCACGGGCGCTCGCCGAGATCCTCGGCCAGTCACAGGTCACCGAAGAGGTGACGTCCATGCGCCTCTCCATGCAGGGGCTGGCGATCGACTGGCTGCCGGTGGACCGCGGTGCGACCTGCGCCCACTGCACGCTCCACGACATCGAGCACCAGGACGAGGAGGCGGCCACCATCGTCGCCGTCATCCGCGGCGAGTCCACCATCGCCGCCCCTCCCTCCACGTTCGTGCTCGTCCCCGGAGACGTGGCTGTCGTGGTCGGCACGCCCCGGGGCGTCGAGGCCCTCGCGACCCTGCTGCGCGGCAGCTGACCGAGCCGTGCCGGTAGCTGTCTCGGCAGGCGGCGCGAGCTTCCTGCTCGAGGTGGGCGCCGTCATCCTCGTCCTGGCGCTCCTCGCCCGTCTGGCGGCGCGGACGGGGTTCTCTCCCATCCCGCTCTACCTCATCGCGGGACTCGTGATCGGCGCCGTCGCGCCGCCGTCGATCGACGCCGAGGTCATCGTCATCGAGTCGCAGGTCGCCGTGATCCTCCTGCTGTTCATGCTGGGTGTCGAGTACACCATCCACGAGATCGTGAGCAGCCTGCGCGCCGGATACGGCCCGAGCATCGCCGACTTCGTGCTCGGCTTCTCGCCCGGGATGGCGGCGGGACTCCTGCTGGGCTGGGAGATGCTCCCGTCGCTCCTCCTCGGCGGCGTGACGTATGTCTCGTCGTCGAGCATCGTCGCCAAAGTGCTGGACGACCTCGGCCGGCTGGGCAACCGCGAGACGCCGGCCATCCTCTCCGTCCTCGTGGCGGAGGACCTCGCCATGGCCCCGTACCTCCCGCTCATCGCGGTGCTGCTGGCCGGCGGAAGCCTCTTCAAGGCAGCGGGGCTGGCGGTCGCAGCCGCCGGCCTGACCGTGATCACGCTCTTCTTCGCCCACCGCCACGGCCACGTGGTCAACAAGGGGATCTCCCACCCCAAGAGCGAGGTGGTCCTGCTCACCGTCGTGGGACTGCTCCTCCTCGCCGGCGGCGCTGCGGAGCTGCTCAACGTCTCCGCCGGAGTCGTCGCCTTCCTCGTCGGTCTGTCCATCTCGGGATCCATCGCCGACCGCTCCCGTGAGCTGCTCAGCCCCCTGCGCGATCTGTTCGCGGCCATCTTCTTCGTCTCGTTCGGGCTGCAGATCGACGTCGGCGCGATGGTGGGAGTGCTGGCAGTCGCGGTCCTGCTCTTCGTGGTCACGGCCGCCGCCAAGCTGTACACGGGCTGGCTGGCGGCCCTGCGTATCAGCGGAGTGGCCGGGCGGCTGCGCGCCGGGACGGCGTTGGTAGCGCGCGGGGAGTTCTCGATCGTCATCGCCGGCCTCGGAGTGGCCGCCGGCACAGAGTCGGCGCTGGGCCCGCTCGCCGCCACCTACGTACTGCTCACCGCGATCGCGGGTCCACTGCTCACGAGGTACTCCAGCGGCCTCCTCACGTTGAGCCGGCGGCTGCGGCTGACCCGCACGCCGGCGCAGCCGGGCGCGTCGGACGCCGGGCCGGCCGGCCGCGCCGGCGCTTCCTGACGCCGCCGGTGCGCGCGCTCCAAACAGCAGCCGGAGTCTTACCGCACTGCACATGACGGTGCGCATGCGGGGTGCGACCCGCGGTCGTGGCGCATAGAGTACGGACCATGTCGCGCACCCTTCGACGCTCGCCCCTCCCCGGAGTCGCCGTCCTGCTCCTCGCCGCCGTGTGCGGCCTGGCCGCGGCGACCTTCGCGACGCCGGCGGCGGCGTCGACCGTCCCCTCCCCCTCGCCGGCGCCGGCCGCGGTGGCGGACGGCGACACGGGACTCTCCATCGCCGATGCGGTCATCCTCGGGATCGTGGAGGGCCTGACCGAGTACCTTCCGGTCAGCTCCACGGGTCATCTGCTGCTGGCGACGGAGGCGCTCGGACTCACCGACACGGAGGCGGAGAAGGCGGCCGTGGACGCCTACGTGATCGTCATCCAGTTCGGCGCCATCGTCGCCGTGGTCGTGCTCTACCGGCGCCGTGTGTGGGGCATGCTGCGCGGCATCGCCGGACGCGACCCCGCCGGCCGACGCCTCGCCGTGGCCCTGATCGCCTCAGTGGTCCCCGCCGTGATCATCGGCGTGCTCGGCGAGCGACTGCTCAAGGACCACCTCTTCCACCTCTGGCCGATCACCGTGGCCTGGCTCGCGGGCGGCCTGGTCATCCTGGTCGTCGCCCGGCACGATGTGCGCGCGGGACACGACTCGAACGCGGGCGACCGCCTCGAGGATCTCACCGTCCGCCGCGCCGTCGTCGTCGGCCTGCTGCAGTGCGTCGCCATGTGGCCGGGGGTGAGCCGCAGCCTCGTGACGATCCTCGGCGGGCGGCTGGTCGGGCTCAGCACCCAGGCCGCCGTGGAGTACAGCTTCCTGCTCGGCCTCGTGACGCTCACCGGCGCCTCCCTCTACGAGACGGTCAAGGAGGGCGGCGCCATCGTCGCGACCCTCGGGTCGGCGGCGCCGGCCGTCGGGATGGTCGCCGCCTTCGTCGCAGCCGCACTGTCGATCAAGTGGATGGTCGGCTACCTGGGCCGCCACACCCTGGCCGTCTTCGGCTGGTACCGCATCGGCCTCGCCGCGGTCGTCGTCGCACTGCTTGTTACCAGGGTGGTGTGAAGCCCCAGCCGGGAGATACGTCCGGGGAAGAAGGTGCCGGAGCCGGGAGTCGAACCCGGACGCCGCGTTGCGCGACAGGAGAGTTTAAGTCCCCGGCGTCTACCAGTTCCGCCACTCCGGCACACCCGGAGTATATGCCGCACCGGCCGTTCCTGGCGCCTTCCTGGCGCCGGCTCACGGGACCGGGAGAGAACCGTCCGCGAGCGCGAGCGCGACTCCCTCCAGAAGGTCGGACTCGCTGACCGTGACGGCCTCCAGACCGAAGGCTCGAAGAGCCTCCCGGGCGATCAGCGCACCGGCGAGGATCACGTCCTCACGGCCCGGCTGGATGCCCGGAAGCCGGCCACGCTCGGCGCTCGTCAGGACGGCGAGACGCCCGACCGCCTGGTCGATGTCGGCGTGCGAGAGCACGTGACCCTGGACGAGCGAGGCGTCGTACGCCGTCAGGCCGAGCTTGTTCGCGACCAGCGTCGTGAAGGTCCCGGCCACACCGACCGCGGCAGGGACTGCGAGGCGGAGCCTCTCCGGCACACCGGCGGCGATCGCCGCAGCCACGTGTTCCGCGAGGGCGGTCACGGCCTCCGGCTGCGGCGGGTCGGTGCGGAAGAAACGCTCGGTGAGCCGCACCACGCCGATCTCGAGGCTGCAGACGAACGTGGGCGTCTCACCGGCCACGCCGACGGCGAACTCGGTGCTGCCGCCGCCGATGTCCACCAGCAGGAGCGGCGCCGTGCCGACGGAAGCTCCGGACGGAGAGGCTGCGAGCCATGAGGTGCCGCCGCGGAACGCGAGCGCGCCTTCCTCCTCCCCGGCGAGCACGCGCCACGGAAAGCCCGACTCACGCTCGACCTCGTGCAGGAACGAGCGGCCCCCGGTGGCGGTGCGCAGCACGCTGGTCGCGATCAGCAGCCGCCGGACCGGACGGTACGCACGCGCGCGCGACGCGTATCCGCGCAGACACGTGCGCGTGCGGGCCACCGCGGCCGGGAGCAGCCGCCCGCTCTCACCCACCCCCTCGCCCAGCCGTACCACCGTCGTCAGACGCGTGTCCTGACGCACGACGTCGCCGGTCACCCGCGCCAGGAACAACCGGCACGTGTTGGTCCCGAGGTCGATGACGGCGACCTTCACGGCTCGTCCTCTGCGGCGGGGAGGAAAGCCGCGCAGCGTCGATCACCGCACCAGGGGTCTGTGACCTCCGCCAGCATCGCCTCACCGAGCAGATACCCGGGGCGCGCCAGCGCGTGTGCGACGTGGGCGTGCAGGCACTTCACGGCGAGGAGGTCGCCCACGCCGCCCACCCCCGTGGAGAGCGAGGCGCCGCCGTCCACCATGCGCAGCCCGTGATCCCGCACCAGGTCGGCGCGCCGGATGGCCTCGTCGGCGGCTGCATCGACCGCGGACCGGGCGAGCCCACGCTCCGCGGCCACCCGCGAGGTCCAGAGTGCGACGCCGCCGTCGCTCTCGAGCCGGGAGACCGCGGCGACGAGCGTCGGACAAGTGCAGTAATAGAGCGTCGGGAAGGGTCGGCCGCGGTCGTCGTAGGGCAGGTCTTCGACGACCGCCGGGAAGCCGTACGGGCAGCGCGCCGCGACGGCGCTCATCGGGTGCGGGCTGCGGGCGAGCTGCCCGGCGACGACGGCCGCATCCCGGCCGGCCACCGGCGGCGTCACGCTCACGGCCAGGTCAGTAGAGGAGCGTACGCCACAGGTCCTCGATGCGGTCGAGGACCGAGATCGACGCCTCGACGGGCGCGGTCGGCGCCGCGAGGTCGTCCTCGTCGTCCTCACCCGGCAGGCCCTTGATCACGAACACCTGCGTGCCCGGCGGGACCAGCATGGAGTCCGAGCGGGCGAGCTGGGCGATGTAGGCCTTGGTCGCCAGACGGTCCACCTCGCGTGCGAGCGCCGCGTTGTCCTGCCTGGCCGCGCGGAGCTCCGCGGAGGCCTGCATGTACCGGTCCTGCTGCGCGAAGTAGTCGCGCAGCGGCGCGACGTAGAGGGCGGCGCCGATGACGAGCAGCGCGAGCAGCGCAAGGCGGCCCAGGTGCGGACGCGGCGCGGGGCCGGCCGCACCCGCAGGCGCGCGCCGCGACCGCCCCGCTCCGGAACCTGCTGCTGAGGTCGCCTGGGCCAATCTCCTCTGCTCCCGGCTCGCCACGCGCCGCCCGCTCTCTGGACGGCCCTTTCTCGCCCTAAGGGTTCGCGACCGCCGCCGGGAGTCCCTGCCCCGGTCAGCCTGCCGGCTCCCGGGTCGCGCCTGCCCCGCCGGGGTTCACTGCTCGCGGAGCGCCTTCAGGCTCTGGTCGGCCTGCTTGCCGGCATCCGATTTGGGGTCGATGGCGACGGCCCGGGTGAACGCGGTCTTGGCCTGGCCGTACAGCTTGCCGGCCTGGCCGGAGTCGCCGCTCTGCTCCGCGATCCGCCCCTCGTGGCTCAGGAAGATCCCTTTGTTGAGCCACCCCTTCTGGAAGTCCGGACTTTCTTTGAGCACAGCGTCGACCTGCTTGAGCGCCGCTTCGATGTCGCCGCTGTAGAAGAGCGCCACGGCGAAGTCGGTCCCGACCGCGGGGTCGGTCGCTTGCTTGGCCCAAGCCGCCGCGTAGACCTTGGCGGCGGCGGTGAAGTAAGCGCTGCCCTGCTCGAGCTTCTGGCTGTGGAAGGCCGTGTCACCCTGGTCGTAGAGGTCGTTGGCGCGCTGGACCAGCTCCTCGTAGCTGCCGCTCGTGTCCGCGTCGACGGGCGTCACCGCGCCGGCCACCTCACCGCCCGAGGCGGAGCCGCCCGTCTTGCCGCCGAACCCGCCGGGCAGGACGACGACGATGATGATGACGATGACGGCGATGGCGCCGAAGGCGCCCCAGAGGACGACAGGCGAGAGCCGCCGCGCGCCTCCGCCGCCCGCTGCGGCGGACGGCGTCACGGCCGCATCCCCCTGTCGGCGGGCCGCGCCGCCCTGCCGTTTCCCGGGGTCGGCGGCGCGTTTGGCGCCGAGGGCGTCTTTGACGCCGGTCAGGTCGGCGCCGCACTCCGGGCAGAACTTGGCCTCTCCGGCGTCGTTGCCGCATTCGGGACAGTACATGCTCACGCTTCCTTCGGGTCAGAATGGTACGTGACAGGCTCGGCCGTGCCGGACCGATGACCTGTCGGAGGACAGTGTGGGACAGGACGCGCCTGCGCTGCAACTCGCAGCGTCCCGCAGCCTCCGGCGGCAGATGCACCCGGCCGGGGAGCCCGCCGCACATCTGCGCGACCGAGCCCCCTGCCCGGACGACCGGCACGACGCGCCGCGTCGCTGACTCCGGCCTGCGGAGTACCGTGGCGGACTGGCTGCAGACTCACGCCCTCTTGAGATTGTGGAATGCGTTGATGCCCGGATAGTACGCGACCTCGCCGAGCATCTCCTCGATGCGCAGCAGCTGGTTGTACTTCGCGACGCGGTCACTGCGCGCGGGAGCGCCGCTCTTGATCTGACCGGCGTTGGTGGCCACGGCCAGGTCGGCGAGGGTGGTGTCCTCGGTCTCGCCGGAGCGGTGCGAGCAGACCGCGGTCCAGCCGGCGCGGGTGGCCATCTGGATGGCGTCCAGCGTCTCGCTCAGCGTCCCGATCTGGTTGAGCTTGATGAGGATGCTGTTGGCCGAGCCCTTCGTGATGCCCTCGGCCAGGCGCTCCACGTTGGTGACGAAGAGGTCGTCGCCGACGATCTGCAGGCGGTCGCCGAGCTTGCCGGTCAGGAGCCTGAACCCGTCCCAGTCGTCCTCGGCGAGGCCGTCCTCGATACTGATGATGGGGTACTTGTCGACCAGCGCTGCGTAGTAGTCGACCATCTCGGCGCTGGTGAGCTCGCGCCCCTCGCCGGCGAGCACGTAGCGCTCCCTGGCGACATCGTAGAAGCTGGAGGCCGCCGGGTCGAGGGCGATGCGCACGTCCGCCCCGGGCTCGTAGCCTGCCGCGTCGACTGCCTCCACGATCACCTGGACGGCCTCCTCGTTGCTGCCGAGGTCGGGCGCGAATCCGCCCTCGTCGCCCACCGCCGTGCTGAGGCCCTTCTTCCGCAGCACGCCCTTGAGCGTGTGGTAGACCTCGGCACAGACGCGCAGGGCCTCCTCGAAGCTCTCCGCGCCGACGGGCATGATCATGAACTCCTGCAGGTCGACGTTGTTGTCGGCGTGCTTGCCGCCGTTCATGATGTTCATCATCGGGACAGGGAGCGTGTAGGCGTTGACGCCCCCGACGTACTGATAGAGCGGAAGCTCAAGGGCGGCGGCGGCCGCGTAGGCGGTCGCCAGCGAGACGCCGAGGATGGCGTTGGCGCCCAGCCTGGCCTTGTTCGGGGTGCCGTCGAGCTCGATGAGCATGCGGTCCACGAGCCGCTGGTCGGTGGCGTCGAAACCGACGACCTCGTCGGCGATCACGTTGTTGACGTTGTCGACGGCGGTGCGCACGCCCTTGCCGAGATACTCTCCGCCGTCGTCGCGCAGTTCGACCGCCTCGTACTCGCCGGTGGACGCGCCGGACGGCACGTCGGCGCGTCCGACGGCGCCGGACTCGAGCTCCACCTCGACCTCGACCGTGGGGTTGCCGCGGGAATCGAGGATCTGGCGGGCGACGACATCGATGATGGTGGTCATTGCGCGGTCCTTCCTCGCGTCCGTCTTGCCGAAACCATGACGCTATCACACTGCGCCTCGCGCACGTCGCGGAGGAGCCGTCGCCCGCTGCCGGAGCCGGGAGCGCCTATGCGGCGCAGGCGGCCCGCCGGTCGGGCCGCCTGCCGGCCCACGCATTTGGCGCCGCCGCCCTGCGGGAACACTCCCTGTACAGGGTGGAAGGGGGTGACCATGGATACTCCGTACTACGCGTGCGAGGAGTGCGGCTGCACGTTCGCCAGGACCGAGTTCCTCCCCGACATCGAGGAGGACCTCCTCTCGTGCCCCGAGTG
>JAAYBE010000203.1 GCA_012719015.1 Actinomycetota bacterium | reverse complement strand
CTCGACCTCGGCATCCGGGAGGTGACGGTGTACTCCTTCAGCACGGAGAACTGGAACCGTCCGCGGGAGGAGGTCGAGGCGCTGATGCAGCTCTTCGTCGAGATGATAGATTCGCAGGTGCCCGACATGCACGCGAGAGGTGCGCGCGTCCGCTTCGTCGGGCGCCGCGAGGGGGTGCCGGACGCCCTGGTCCGCCGCATCGAGGAGGCCGAGGCGCTGACCGCCGCCAACACGAGGATGACGCTGTACATCGCCTTCGGCTACGGCGGGCGACGTGAGCTGCTCGACGCTGCGAGGGGTCTGGCGGCGGAGCACGCGGCGGCGGCGTTCGAGAGCGACATCGTCGCCCCGGAGGAGGCGCCCGAGTTCACCGAGGACGACCTGCGTCGTCACCTCTACGCGCCGGAGATGCACGACCCCGAGCTGCTGATCCGCACCTCGGGGGAGCTTCGCATCAGCAACTTCCTGCTCTGGCAGTGCGCCTACGCCGAGCTGTACTTCAGCGACCGGTTCTGGCCCGATTTCGGACCGGATGATCTGGATGCGGCGCTGGCCGACTACGCGCGGCGCCAACGCCGTTTCGGCGGCCGCCGCGCCCGTCCTGCGAGCGGATCCACGTCCGGGGACGCCCCGTGACCACGCGCATCATCACCGGCCTCGTCCTCGGGGCGCTGGCGATCGTCGTGGCGGCACACGGCGGTCTGGTGTTGTTCTTCGTCGTGCTCACGCTCGCTCTGCTCGCCGTGACGGAGTTCTACCGGCTCACGCGCGTGTACCGACCGCTGCCGTTGGCGGGGCTCCTCGGCGTGGCCCTCATGCTGGCCAGTGCGTGGTTCTTCAGCCCCACGGCGTTCGTGGGCGCGACGGCCGCGGGCGTCCTGTTCACGGCGCTCCTCGGCTTGGCCGTGGGGCCCAAGCGCGGCGTCACGGTCCGTATGGCGGTCACCGCCCTGGGCATGGTGTACGTCGGCCTCGGGTTCGGGGCCCTGCTCCTGCTGCGCCCCATGGACGAGAACGGACTGATCCTCCTCACCGTGATCTTCGGCACGTGGGCGGGCGACACCATGGCCTACTTCACCGGCAAGGCGTTCGGCAGCACGCCCATGGCGCCGGCGCTCTCGCCCAAGAAGACCTGGGAGGGCTTCGCCGGCGGCGCCGTAAGTACGGTGCTGCTCGTCCTGCTCATCGGCCTGTACTCTCCGTTGCCGCTGAGCGGCTCGCTCCTGCTGGGCGCCGTCATCGCCGTCGCGGGGCCGCTCGGCGACCTCTTCGAGAGCCTCGTCAAGCGCGACGTGCAGATCAAGGACTCCGGTCGCGGCGTGCCGGGCCACGGCGGGGTGCTCGACCGGTTCGACGCCCTCATCTTCGCCGCGGTCGCGGCCTATTTCGCCCTGACGCTCGTCGTCGGTCTCTGAGACCCTCCGGATCCGCCCGGATCATCACTGCGACGGGCCTCCCGCGCCGGGCGCGCTCTGTCGCTCTGCCTCCGCGACCGTCCGCTCCGAAGACCGGCAGACGCTGCGCTGCGGCCGGTCATCTTCGCCTCGCGTGGTACGCTTGCGCCCGTGACCCGGGACGCGACACGCCATCTGCTCATCCTCGGCTCCACCGGCTCGATCGGTCGCCAGGCGCTCGAGGTGCTGCCGGCGGTGCCGGATCTGGCTCTCGTGGGGCTGGCGGCCGGGCAGGACGTGGCCGGGATCGTCGAACAGGCGCGCGCGTACGGCGTTCGCGAGGTGTGCCTGCACGAGCCTGGGGCCGCATCCGAGGCTGCGGCATGGGCGCCCGAGCTCGTGGTGCGGGCCGGCGACACCGGCGTGCGCGAGCTTGTGGCGGCCGCCGCCGAGCGGGCGGCCGCCGCCGGCGTACCGCTCGTCGTGCTCAACGCCGTGGTCGGCGCGGCCGGGCTGCGCGCCACCGTCGCGACGCTCGAGGCCGGCGCCACGTTGGCGCTGGCCAACAAGGAGAGCATGGTCGCCGGGGGGCCGTTCGTGCTTGAGCTGGCCCGTCGGTCGGGCTCGCTCATCCTGCCTGTGGACAGCGAGCACAGCGCGTTGTACCAGTGCATCGCGGCCGGCGCGCCGTCCGGGGACGCGGGAGGAACCCGCCTCGGCCGACGGCGCCGAGGGGGGAAGGAGGCCTCGTCCGAGCCTTGGGCTCTTGCCGGCGTCGTCGGCGCCGCCCCGCCGCGCGCTCTCGAAGAGCTCCTGCTGACGGGCTCCGGAGGTCCCTTCCGCGGCCGGCCGGCTGCCCGGCTGGCGACCGTGACGCCTGACGACGCGTTGGCGCATCCCAACTGGTCCATGGGCCCCAAGATCACCGTCGACTCCGCCACGCTCATGAACAAGGGCCTCGAGCTGATCGAGGCTCACTATCTGTTCGGTGTGCCGTATGAACACATCACCGTGGTGCTCGACCCGAAGAGCACGGTGCACAGCATGGCGCGGTTCACGGACGGCGCGATCCTCGCCCATCTCGGAGTACCCGACATGCGGACGCCCATCGGTTGGGCGCTTGCGTATCCCGAGCGGCCACTGCTCCCGCAGGTACGGCGGCTGGACGTCTTCGCGACCGCGATCGCGTTCGAGCGGCCTGATACGAGGACCTTCCGCTGTCTCGCGCTGGCGGAGAGCGCGGGGACACAGGCGATGCTGGCCGAACGCACCGCGGCGGCGAGGGGCGACGGCCCGAAGACGGTGGCTGCGCCGGTGGTCCTGAACGCCGCCAACGAGGTCGCCGTGGCGGCGTTCCTCGACCGGCGGCTGTCCTTCCTCGGCATCCCCGAGGTGGTGGAGGCGAGTCTCGGGCAGCTCGGCGACGCACGACTGGAGTCGCTCGACGACGTCTACGCTGCGGACGCGGAGGCGCGCGCGGTGGCGGCCGAGGCCGTGGCCGCGCGCGACTGACCGCGTCCGGTCTCGGATCGCACGCCACGCCCCCGGCAGAGCCGATGTGCTCGGCGGCCCTTCCGGAATGGGGAGCCGCACGGCGATGTGCACTCGGTGCGGAACGGGTATCTTGATACTTCATGGACGATGACCTCACAGGCTATGACGAGCAGGCTGCCGGGCCCGAGGCTGGGTCGCAGGGGGGCGGCCGCAAGCCGCCCAGAGGCGAGCGGAGGCGCCGGCGGGACGAGGAGGCGGACCGTCCGGGGCTGGAGCCTCCACGCCGGACCCTGAGCCCCTGGTCGCTGCTGCTCGGCGGCGCCGTGGTCGCGGCCGTCGTGCTCGGACAATGGTCGTGGGTCATCGCCATCCTCGGCCTCGCGCTGCTCATCACCGTCCATGAGCTCGGCCACTTCATCGCCGCCAAGACCCTGGGCATGCGGGTGGAGAAGTTCTACGTGGGGTTCCCGCCGGCGGCGCTGCGACGCACGTGGGGCGAGACGGAGTACGGCGTCGGCATCATCCCGTTGGGCGGCTTCTGCAAGATCAGCGGCATGACTCCCGAGGAGGAGACGCCCGAGGGGACCGGTGAACGGGCCTACTTCAGGAGGGCGGTGTGGCAGCGCAACGTCGTCATCGCCGCCGGCCCGCTGATGAACTTCGTCACGGCGGCGGTCATCCTGATGCTGTTCATCGGCATCCAGGGCGTCGCCACGGCCAGCCTCACCCTCGACGAGGTGGTCCCGGGCGAGCCGGCGGCGGAGGCCGGTCTCGTGGCCGGCGACACGCTGGTCGGCGCCGACGGCATGCGCTGGACGACGTGGGACGAGGCGTCGGCCTTCTTCCGCGCGAACCCCGGCAAGACCATCGCGCTCATCTATCGGCCCCACACGGGGGGTGGTGAGCGGACCGTCAAGCTCACCCTCACGGAGAACCCTCAGGCGCCCGGGAACGGATATCTCGGAGTGCGTGCCGGAGTGGTGCTCGAGCGGCCCGGACCCATTGAGGCGGTGAGGCTCGGCCTCATCGGCTTCAAGGACGTCGCCGTCGGGACGTTCACCGGTTTCTGGTGGCTCATCACCGGCAGGATCAGCGCGACCGGCCCGGACGGAGCCGTGGGGCCGGTCGGGATCATCGACGTCAGCCGCCAGGCCGTGCAGCAGGACTGGTACCCGGTGCTGCTGGCGTTCCTGAGCTTCAACCTCGGGCTGATCAACCTGCTGCCGGTCCTTCCCTTCGACGGCGGGCACATCGCCATGAACGTGGTGGAGCGCATCCGCGGCCGCCGGCTCGACTCCCTCGTGTTCGAGCGATTGGTCGCGTTCGGCACCGTGCTGCTGGTCATGCTGTTCATCTTCCTGACGTTCAACGACCTCAAGCGCATCTTCGGCGGCTGAGCCTGGCGGCGGCTGAGCCCGGCGGCGGCGTCCGACGCGCGTCCCCCGGTTGCCGTAGGATTGGCCCATGGACGGACTCATCCTGGTCACCGGCGGCGCCGGGTTCATCGGTTCGCATCTGATCGACGCCCTGCTTCTCAGCGGGTCTGACGTGCGCGTGGTCGACGACTTCAGCACCGGCAAGGACGAGAACCTCGACGAGGCGTGGGCCCTGGCGGCGCAGGGTGGAGCGGGGCTGCAGGTGATGGAGGGCGACGTGCGCGACGAGGTGCGCATGCGCGACGCCATGGAGGGGTGCGAGGCGGTCGTCCATCTGGCCGCCGTGCCGTCCGTCGCGCAGTCGGTCGAGGACCCGGTGGGCTGCGACTCCGTCACTCACGGGGGCACCGTCAACGCCGTGCGCCAGGCGGTCGAGGCGGGGATCCCGCGGTTCGTCCTGGCCTCGAGCTGCGCGGTGTACGGCGACGCGACGCAGCTGCCCATCGCCGAGACCGCGGCCACACGGCCGCTCAGCCCGTACGCCGCCGCCAAACTGGCCTCCGAGGAGGTCTGCGCGGACGCCGCCGACGCCGGTCAGCTCGCGGCGGTGAGCCTGCGGTTCTTCAACGTCTACGGGCCACGGCAGGACCCGGGCTCGGCCTACTCCGGCGTCATCAGCCGGTTCCTCGCGGCCGCCGTCGCCGGCGAGCCGGTGACGATCTTCGGCGACGGGCGGCAGTCCCGCGACTTCGTGTACGTGGCCGACGTGGTGGCCGCCGTGCTGGCGGCGCTGCGCCGGCCGCTCAGCGGCGGGTCGGTGCTGAACGTCGGCACCGGGCGTGGCGCCGATCTGCTCGAGGTCCTGGGGGTGGTGGAGCAGCTCGCCGGCGGGCCCCTCCAGCGCGGGATGGAGCCGGCGCGCGACGGCGAAGTGCGGCACTCCCGTGCCGATGCGGGGCGTGCCCGCTGGGTGCTCGGCTGGGAGGCGCAGGTCGGGCTCGGCGACGGGCTGCCGCGCACGTGGGAGTGGTTCGCCGCCGCGGCGGGCGACGACGGTGACGGGCCGGATGGGGAAGATGTCGGTCCGGGCGGCGGAGCCGGACCGGCGCCCGCGGAGCACGCGCGTGGCTAGCGGCCGGCAGATCCGGGTGGGGCCGGTGCCGGTCGGCGGCGGCGCGCCGGTGGCCGTGCAGTCCATGACCTGCACCCGTACGGGCGACGTCGCGGCGACGCTGGCACAGGTGCGCGCCCTGGTGGACGCAGGCTGCGAGATCGTGCGCATCAGTGTGCCGACGGCGGCGGAGGTGGCGGCGTTCGCGCGCGTGGTGCGCGAGGCGCCGGCGCTCGTGCCGGGCGGTCCCCCCGTGCCGATCGTCGCCGACATCCACTACGACTGGCGTCTCGCTCTGGCGGCGATCGAGGCGGGGGCCGCCGGCGTGCGCATCAACCCCGGCACCATGGCGGACAAGCACGTCCACGAGATCGTGCGCGCGGCCGCGGCGGCGCGCGTCTCCGCCGGTCCCGGCCTGCCGGAGGCGCCGGTCGCGATCCGGATAGGCGTCAACGCCGGCTCGCTGCCGCGCGACCTGCGCGAGCGCGCGACGCGTGATGCTCCCGGCGCGCTGGTGGAAGCGGCGTCGCGCTGGGCCGGACAGTTCGAGGCGTGGGGCTACACGGACTACAAGCTCAGTGTGAAGTCCTCGTCGGTGCCGGACACGATCGCCGCCTACCGTCGGCTGGCCGACCGGAGCGCCGCGCCGCTGCACGTGGGCGTCACCGAGGCGGGCACGGTCTGGAGCGGCACGATCAAGAGCGCCGTCGGCATCGGCGCCCTGCTGGCCGACGGTATCGGCGACACACTGCGGGTGAGCCTGACCGGCGACCCGGTGGAGGAGGTCAGGGTCGCCTGGAAGATCCTGGCCGCGCTGGGCCTGCGGCGGCGCGGCCCGGACATCATCTCCTGCCCGACCTGCGGTCGCACCGAGGTCGACGTCGTCCACCTCGCGGAGGAGGTCGAGCGCCGCCTCGGCTCCGACCCTGCTCTGGCCGGGAGCGCCATCACCGTGGCCGTGATGGGGTGCCGCGTGAACGGGCCCGAGGAGGCGCGTCACGCCGACTACGGCATCGCCGCCGGGGCCGGTGAGGGCGTGCTCTTCGACCACGGCGAGCGCGTCGGGACGCTGCCCGAGGGGCAGCTCGTCGACGCGCTCCTCGCCCTCATCCGCGGCGACCGCTGAGCCGCCCCGCGCGAGGTACCGCTCGCGACCGCGCCCGATCGACGTCGCGGACGGCCTCTGACCCGTCTGGACGGATGTCCCGTCGAGGCGGGGCTCCAGTGCGCCGACACATCCCGATGACGGAGGGCGACGCCCGGGGCGACGAGCGGGGGTGGCGGACGATGAGGACGAAGGAGAACGCGACGGCGCAGAACCCGCGCCGCGAGACGACACCACCGGAGCGAGGACGCGCCGACCAGTCGCCCGAGCTCGTATGTCGCGGACGAGCGGCCTTCGGGGCGGCGGCGATGACGGCGGTCCTCGTCGCACTGACGATGTTCTTCGTCGTTCTCGGACCGGCGGCCTGAAGCTCCGGACGAACCTTCTCGTCTTCCGTCCGGGGATCCGACGTCTCCCGCGCCTGTTCGACTACGGGTAGGATACGTGCCGAGATGAGCGGCGCCGCGACTTCCGGACGTGTGGACAGATCCACCCGTATCTACCTCGCCGGACACACCGGCCTCGTCGGTGGATCCATCCACCGCACCCTGCGCGCGGAGGGCTTCACCCACATCCTGGTCCGTGGTTCCGACGAGCTCGACCTCACCGACCAGGCGGCGACCCGCCGGTTCTTCGACCGGGAGCGGCCCGAGGTCGTCATCGATGCCGCCGCCAAGGTCGGCGGCATCATGGCCAACTGGGGGTTCCCGTGGGAGTTCCTGGAGCAGAACCTGCTGATCGAGCTCAACCTCATCGGGGAGGCGTTCCGCCACGAGGTGCGGCGCCTCGTGTTCCTCGGCAGCTCGTGCATCTACCCGCGTGAGGCGCCGCAGCCCCTGAAGGAGGAGTACCTGCTCACGGGGCCGCTCGAGGAGACCAACCGGGCCTACGCGATCGCCAAGATCGCCGGCATCGAGATGTGTCGCAGCCTCAACCGCGAGTACGGCACGGACTACCTCTCGTTGATGCCGACCAACCTGTACGGGCCGGGGGACAACTTCGACCTCGAGTCGAGCCACGTGCTACCCGCGATGATCCGCAAGTTCCACGATGCCAAGGAGGGCGGGGGAGAGGTCACCCTGTGGGGCAGCGGCGCGCCGCGGCGCGAGTTCCTCTACGTCGAGGACGTCGGCCGCGCGATCTCGTTCTGCCTGCGCCACGTCCACGCGACCGACGTCCCCGACGGACTGCTCAATGTGGGTTGCGGGGAGGATCTCACCATCCGGGAACTGGCCTCGATCGTCGCGCGGGTGGTCGGCTACGAGGGACCCGTCGTCTGGGACGACTCCCGGCCGGACGGGACGCCGCGCAAGCTCATGGATGTCGGCCGCATCACATCACTTGGATGGGCCCCGCAGGTCGGCCTCGAGGACGGGATCCGCCTCACGTACGAGTGGTTCCTGCGGCAGGGCGGCTGACGGAGTCGTCTGCCGCGGCGCGTCGGGCCAGTTGCTCGGCCTCGGCCACTCCGCCGCCCGCTGCGACCGCCTCGAAGAGCGCAGCCGCCCTGGCGGCGGCCAGTCGCGGCGCGTGCTCCCGGGCGACGTACTCGCGCGCCGCCATCCCGAGGTTCAGGCGCCGCTCCGGATCGTCGCGCAGGGTCTCGATCTGCCGGACCACTGTGAGCGGGTCGGGCTTGGTCACGAGGAAGGCCTCGCCGTCGAGCTGGGGCAGCCCGGTATACGCCTGCGGCGTGCCGATCACCGGCAGCCCCCATGCCATCGCCTCCAGCGTCTTCGTCTTCGTCCCGCCGCCGTGCTGGAGCGGAGCCAGTACGATGTCGGCGCCGCGGTAGAGGGGCTCGAGGTCGGGGGCGTCGGAGATGACCGTGACGCCGGCCCCGGCGGCCTTGCGCAGCCACGCCGGGGCACGCAGCCCGGCGACGACCATCGCGAACGGCACCCGCGCCGCGCGCAGCTCCGGGGCCAGTCGCCCCGTGAGCCAGCGCGCCGCCTCACGGTTGTTGGCGTGTGCGAACGAGCCGATGAACAGGAGCCGCACGGCGGCGTCGTGACGCGCTCCGGCGGCTCGCTGGTAGAGCGCGTCCTCCGGCGGCAGATCGATCGCCGGGGGGATGATGTAGGACTCCACGCCCAGGGTGGCGAGCCGCTGCCGGTCCCCGTCGTTGCCGGTCACGACGAGCGCTCCGTCGAGGAGCCGGCGCTCGTGGCGCCGGCTCGTCGCCGCCTGCAGGTTCGCGGCGAGATAGCGGACCGGCCGTGCGGCGGCGGCCGACTCGCAGAGGCCGCTCGGCACCAATGGCAGGTCGACCACGAGACGGACGTCGGGTCGCCGGTAGTGAGCGGCGTACAGGGTCTCCGCGAGCATGGCGTCCGGTCGCCAGGCGTCGACCAGCTCCTCGACCAGGGTCCCGACGGCGGGCAGCCGGCCGGCGCCGACCAGCGGGACCGGAGAGAGCAGTCCGCGGCCGGCGGCCAGCGTCGTGCGGCGTGCCGGCGTCACCTTCCCGGCCGGCGCGACCCGCACCTCGGCGCACAGCTCCTCGAGCGCGCCGAGGTCGGCGTCGTCCGGGGCCGCGCCGACGGCCGCGACCTCGTGGGAGTCAGCCGCCGCGCGCAGCAGCGCGAGCGGGCGCGCGTGGTCGGCGGTGTACGGGGGGTGGGGGAGCTCGGGCAGGACGAAGAGGATGCGCATCGCTGGTGCCTCCGGCGGTCGGTGCGGACCCGACGAGAACCGGATGCTATCACCCTCCTGACGGAGGGCGCTTCATCCTGCTCCGCCGGCTTTGGTAGCATGGTCGCTCCGATCCGCAACCACGATCGCGAGGCCTCATGCGCGTCAGTCGACTGCTCCTGCCCACCGTCAAAGAGGATCCGACCGGCGCGGAGGCCGTGAGCCACAGGCTCATGGTCCGCGCCGGCCTCGTGCGCCAGCTGGCCGCCGGCCTCTACGTCTTCCTGCCGACCGGCTGGCGCGTGATGCGCAAGATAGAACGGATCATCCGTGAGGAGATGGACGCCATCGGCTGCCAGGAGATGCTGATGCCGGTCATGCAGCCGGCGGAGATCTGGCAGGAGAGCGGCCGCTGGGACGCCATCGGCGACGAGATGTTCCGTCTCAGGGACCGCAAGGGCGCCCAGATGGCGTTGGCGATGACCCACGAGGAGGTCGTGACCTGGCTCGCGGCGCGGGAGATCCACAGCTACAGACAGCTCCCGCAGTTCTGGTACCACATCCAGACCAAGGAGAGGGACGAGGCGCGGCCCAAGAGCGGCATCCTGCGCACCCGCGAGTTCCTCATGAAGGACTCCTACAGTCTGGACGTGAGCGAGGAGGCGTTGCAGGAGAGCTACCGCCTGCACATCGAAGCCTACGACCGCATCTTCGCGCGGTGTGGTCTCGCTTTCATGATGGTCGAGGGCGACTCGGGCATGATGGGCGGCGCCGTCAGCCACGAGTACATGGCCTTCGCCGATGCGGGCGAGGACGAGATCGTCTTCTGTCGGGAGTGCGGATATGCGGCCAACGTCGAGACGGCCGTGGCCGGCGCCGACCCGGAGCCGCCGGTCAGCGAACTCGCTCCCACCGGCGCCGGGGACGCGCCGTTTGCACAGGCCACGGGGGCGCCGGCGGATCTGCTGGCCGAGGCGGAGCTTCACACCCCCGACGCCAGGACCATCGAGCAGGTGGCTGCATACCTCGGCCTGCCGGCGCGGGCCTTCGTGAAAGCGCTCGTGGTGGTGCCCGAAGCCGGGGGAGAGACGGGCTCCTCCGCCGGCCCGGTCCTGGCGCTCGTCCGCGGCGACGACGAGCTGAACGAGCTCAAGCTGGAGGGGGTGCTCGGCAGCGGCTTCCGCATGGCTCTGCCCGAGGAGGTCCTGGCGGCGCAGGGAGTGGAGCCCGGCTTCGTGGGGCCCGTCCCGACGCCGCTGCCGGTGTACGCCGACGAGGCTCTGCGCCGGGGGCACTACGTCGCCGGCGCCAACCGGCCCGACCATCATCGGAGCGGCGTGGCGCCGGCGGAGATCCCCGGAGCCGTGTTCGCCGATCTGCGCGACGCGCGTCCGGGCGATCCGTGTGCGCAGTGCGGGGGCGACCTCGAGGGCGCGCGCGTCATCGAGGTCGGCAACATCTTCCAGCTGGGCCTGAAGTACTCGCAGCCCATGGGGGCGACGTTCCTCGACGAGGAAGGCACGGAGCGGCCCATCATCATGGGCAGCTACGGGATCGGGCCGGCGCGCATCGCCGCCGCCGCCGTGGAGCAGCACCACGACGACGACGGCATCTGCTGGCCGGCCAGCATCGCGCCGTTCCACGTGCACCTGATCCTCGTCCGCGCCTCCGACGAGACCCAGCGCAGCCTGGCCGACGACCTGTACTCCGCCCTCGGTGCGGAGGGCTTCGAGGTGTTGTACGACGACCGTGACGTGAGTCCGGGCATCAAGTTCAAGGATGCCGACCTGCTCGGCTGCCCCGCGCAGGTGGTCGTCGGCAAACGCGCCTCTGAGGGAGTCGTCGAAATCAAGGCGAGAGAGAGCGGCGAGCGCTGCGACGTACCCGTCGCCGACCTCGCCGTCGAGCTCGAGGCGTTGCTCG